>JANPDX010000579.1:0-4061 GCA_031431695.1 Dehalococcoidia bacterium | reverse complement strand
GCCATCGCCATATCCGCCAGCATGAAACTGATGCCCTGGTTCTTCATGATCGAGCGGCCAAATTGGACACGGTCTTTCGCGTAATCAAGCGAGTACTCGTAGGCGGCGCGGCCGATGCCCAGGGCGTAGGCGCCGACTACGGGACGGGTGCGTTCAAGCGTCATCAGGGCGCCAAGCGCGCCGGGGCCAGCTGACCCGCCGGCCTTGGAAGCCGCACCGAGCTTGTTTTCGGCGGGGATGCGGCATTCATTGAGCACGACGTTCGCGGTATGGCTGGCGCGGATGCCCATCTTCTTCCAGGTTGTGCCCTCTTCGAGGCCGGGCGTACCGCGAGGAACGACGTAGGCGCCGATGCCGCCCCAGCCTTTGGAGCGGTCCTCGGTCGCGAAGACGACGTGGACATCGGCGATGTTGCCGTTGGTGATGAACTGTTTTTCGCCATTGAGGATGTAGTCGTCGCCGTCGCGCGTTGCCGTGGTCTGGATGTTCGCAACATCGGAGCCGGCGTCGGGCTCGGTGAGGCACATGGCGCCGAGGTGGACTTCGTTTTCATCGGAAGAGATAGCGGCCATCCACTTTTCCCGTTGTTCGGGGCTGCCGGTGGACATGATTGCGGCGGCAGCGAGACCAGAACTGTTGATGGCGAGCGCAATACCAGCGCAACCCCACGAAAGTTCTTCGCTCAGGATGCAGGGGATGAGTGCGGAAGACCCACCATCGAGAATGTTCCCGGCCCGCGACACGCCGAAGCCTATGCCGGCCGCCTTTTTGATAATGTCGTATGGCACTTCTTCGCGTTCGTCGTAGTAGGAGGCGACGGGGCGGATTTCCTTCTTTGCGAACTCATGCGCGACTTGCTGGACCATGCGTTCTTCTTCGGAAAGTTCAAACGAAACCACGTAACCGCCTCCGTTATGTGTGCTTATGGCAGTTTACCACCCGGTAAGTGGAACGCCAGATGCCCAAAGAGGCTGAAGACGGATGCGCGGCCTGGCATCGCGAGCGGTCACGCTTCATGGCTGAGCGTCGCTACGCGCGAAGTCAGCCTCGAGCGAGACCTCCGGAGCCTCCACGCCATGGCCGGAAAGGTTCGCATGGGGCTGCCTGCGTGCGTGCGTGCGTGCGTGGGTGGGGCCCGGGGCGGGTCTGATCTTTGATTCGCGATCCTCAATTCAACGCGTCCGTAAACTGCGTAGCCAGGACAGGCCAGGAGGGTTATGGTGCCGTTATGACGTGTCCTTTGGCCCGCGCGACACAGTTGTGTGACATACTAGTGCGTCATATTGTTATCGCAGCGTTAGGGGCGCCGGATCTTCACAGAGATTATTCGAATATCCATGGACATGGCTGGAGGCGGCTGACTATTATGGCGCCGCCCCTGGAACCCAGCCGGTTACGTATCGAGGTAAAGCGACGTTATGGACGAGCGCATAGGTCAGTTTCTGAATTTCTTGGCGGTCGAGAAGAACGCCTCCAACAACACTATCTCCGCGTATCGGAACGACTTGTCGCAGTTCCTGGTCTTCATTGAAGGCAAGGCCCCGGGCAGGACAATCGAGGCAATCGGTCACGACCTGATAGTGGGCTACGTTGAGCACCTGCGGACTACGGCCCAGTACAAGGATGCAACGGTGGCCCGCAAGGTCGCCGCAGTGAAATCGTTCTACGGGTTTCTTACGGCCGAGGGGATGGTAAACGCTGACCCAACGGAGCAACTCAAGTCGCCCCAGGTTGGGAAAACGCTGCCTCGCGCACTCAGCGTTGCAGAAGTTGATGAACTGCTCGAGCAGCCAGCGCGCCGAAATACTCCCGAAGCCCGGCGCGACAAGGCGATGCTTGAGTTGTTGTACGCGACCGGATTCCGCGTGACAGAGCTCGTTTCGCTCGACGTGGCTGACATTGCGTTGGAGAGCCTGCCCGTGACAGTCCGGTGTGTGGGCAAGGGCGAACGGGAGCGGGTACTGCCATTGCACCAGCGGCCGGTAGATGAACTGCGCCAGTACATTTTTCATGTGCGGCCGCGGTTGGTACGCAACAGGCGCGAGCCAGCATTGTTCGTGAACCGGCGGGGCGAACGGCTCACGCGGCAGGGCTTCTGGTTGATCCTGAAGAACTACGCGAGAGAAGCGCACCTGGACAAGGCGATCACGCCCCATACCCTTCGGCACACCTACGCGACGCATATGCTCTCGGGCGGTATGCCACTACGCAATGTGCAGGACGCTCTCGGGCATGCGAGCATTTCGACGACGCAGATTTACACGCACCTCACCGGCGACCAGAAGCGCAGGGAATACGACAAGGCTCATCCGCGAGCCTGACCGTCGCTTCCCGCTTTCCTGGGAGTCGCAGGCACGCTCTTGAGCGTGCCTGTAGTCTTTGCGGATGGTGCTCCCATCGTCGTTGCTTGCCGCGCTGACCTCGGCCGAGTGCTTGCGGGAGCTCCGTGTGCTTGACGAGAAGGGCGCACTCACGCGGCTTTTCCCCGAACTCGAAGCGGCTCGGGACTTTCGACAGCCCGAACTGCACTACTACGACGTGTTACAGCACAACCTCGCGGCGGTGGGGGCGCTCGATGCTGCCATCGGAGACACGAGCGAGGGGGCCGAGCTGCGCGCGGAACTCTCCTGGTTCGACTTCGATCGCGCACTCGACCGGACGATCGACGGTATCCCGCTGGTCGCGTTGTTGCGGCTCACGGCAATGTTGCATGACGTTGCGAAGCCCGCGACGGCGATTTTCGAAGACGGGCGATTGCGGTTTCCGCGTCACGGCCCGCGAGGCGCGGAACTCATGCGCGAACGCCTGCCGGAATTGGGCTTCGGCGCCGAGGCAACGGCCTTCGTAACGAAGCTGATCCGGTACCACTTGCGGCCCGGAGAACTTATCAAGAATTGGCCGGTGAGCGACCGGGCGGTGCGGAAGTTCGCCAGCGACATCGATGGCAATGTCTTGCCGCTGATGCTGCTGAACCTTGCCGATGGTTGGGCAACGCGAGGGCCGGGGTACACGCGCGAGAACTTTCGGCGGCACTGCGGTTTCGTGAATTACGTGACCGCGCGGGCGTGGGCGGCCAACGAAGAAGGGGAGCAGCCGCTGCTAACGGGTGACGATCTGATCGAATCGCTGAACCTTCCCGGTGGACGCTTGTTGGGGGCTGTCCTAACATCGGTTCGCCGAGCCCAACTCGATGGGGCCGTTTCGACGAAGCCCGAGGCGCTCACGCTGGCCCGCTCGGTGCTGGAGTCTCTCAACGCGGCGGAGCAACCCGGCTAACGAGGCCCCCGCAAGCAGGAGATCCTGATATGGCCGCAATGTGGAGCGTCATCGCGTATACCGGTTTCACGGTGATCGCCTTTTACTTTTTTCTCCTGCGGCCGGTGCTTCAGAACCAGAAGAGCCAGCGCAAAGCGATTCGGCAGTTGCAGGTTGGCGACGAAATCGTCACAACCGGCGGCATAATCGGAGAAGTGAAAGACGTTATCGTACCAGTCGATGGGCCCACTGAATTGATTATCGAAATTGCCCCGGGCGTGCGGGTCCGCGCCATTACCGATGCGGTGCTGAGGCGGCTCAGCACCCTGGAACCGGCGCCACCGCCAACATCAACAGCCGAGGCAACGCCCGGCGAGGTTTCTCACACCAGTGCGTAGTACCAGCAACGTCCTCCTGTTCCTCTTCGTCGCGGCGCTGACAACCTTCAGCGTCATCGTGATTTGGCCGAGTTCTCCGGAACGCTACCTGCCGGGTGACTTCTGGCCGCATGGGCGAGGTATCAAAGTCGGCAGCTGGGAGCGCGAAACGATGCGTCTCGGCCTCGACCTCCGAGGCGGGGCGTACCTGGTCCTGCAGGCCGATCCTCCCGCGGACTACCAGGGCGACTTGAAGACAGCCCTCGATGGCGCCAAAGACGTCGTGGAGCGGCGCGTCAACCAGTTCGGTGTGAGTGAAGCGGAAATCCAGAAGACGAGCGGCAACCGGATAAGCGTGCAGGTGCCCGGACTTACGCTCGCCGAGGCCCAAAACCTGATCGGCAAGACGGCCTCGCTGAAGTTCATGGT
>JANPDX010000578.1:0-12118 GCA_031431695.1 Dehalococcoidia bacterium | reverse complement strand
AGCTCTTCGTAGATGGGCTTTATCCGTTCGAGGGTCGACTCCCGCGAGGGGAACGTGGAGATGATCTTGCCATCGAGTTCGTATCCGGTGCAGATCTTGATGGTTTTGAGGTTGTCGAGGACGTCGAGACGGGTCAGCGCCACCGCGGCCAACCCGTTGAAACGCACACTGTAGCGAGCGGCGACCGCATCGAGCCAGCCAATGCGGCGAGCGCGGCCCGTGGTGGTCCCGTACTCTCCGCGGCCCCACTCCTTGCCGTGATCCCGGAGTTGGGATGCCGTCTCGTCGAAAAGCTCGGTAGGAAACGGGCCGTTGCCCACGCGCGTGCAGTAGCTTTTGAAGACACCCACCACGCGCTGGATGTCGGTCGGCCCAATACCCACGCCCAGTGCGGCGCCGCCACTCGAACTGCTCGGGACACTGGACGTGACGTACGGGTAGGTACCGTGGTCGAGGTCCAGCAGTGAACCCTGGGCACCCTCCAGGAGGACGTACTCACCCCGCTTGTGGGCATCGAGCACGATCTCCTGGACATCGGCGATATACGGTGAGAGACGCTGCCCGTACTCGCGATAGGCCTCGTAGCACACCTCGAAATCGATCGGTTCGCCGCCATAAACGCCGGTGATGACTTTGTTCGCGTATTCAAGCGATGTCCGCATTCGCGGGACCAGGTCCTCGGCGCGGAGAAGGTCCGCAACGCGGATACCGCGCCGGGCGACCTTGTCTACGAAGCATGGGCCAATGCCTTTGCCGGTGGTACCGATGGCGCTTTCGCCGCGGGAAGCCTCATCGAGCTTATCGAGGGCGATATGCCAGGGCATGACGAGCTGGGCCCTGTCGCTGAGGACGAGCTTCGACGTATCGATCCCTTTGCTCTGGAGCATACCGATCTCGTTGAGCAGGACGCCAGGGTCGACGGCGACACCGTTACCGATGACACACGTCTTCTCGGGATAGAAGATGCCGGCCGGGACGAGGTTCAACTTGAACTCGCCGCGATCGTTCACAATGGTATGACCAGCGTTGTTCCCCGCACTGTAGCGGGCGACGACCTTCGCTTTGCGAGCCAGCAGGTCGACGATACGGCCTTTGCCTTCGTCACCCCACTGCCCGCCGACAACGACGATGATAGGCATAGCGGACACACTCCGGGCCCCGCTACCGGGGGCCCGTTGAGTGATTTTACAGTCAGCGGCCCCCAGAGGCGAGCGTTTGCAATAGGAAAGGCGTGCCGAAGCTCAGCACGCCTTCGCCGGTGGTAACAGCGGCTGCCTAGCGCGAGCCGCGCAACCGTGGATCGAGGACGTCGCGCAATGCGTCGCCAAGCATGTTGAACGAGTAGACGGCGAGAAATATGGCCGCACCCGGGAAAATGGCGAGGTGCGGATGGCGCGTCAACTGCTCGCGGGCCTCGTTGAGCATGCGCCCCCAACTGGGAGTTGGTGGTTGGACGCCGTATCCCAGAAAGGCGAGTGCTGATTCCGTGAGAATCGCCCCACCAATCTGAATGGAGGCGGAGACAAGCACGACTGCGAAGACATTAGGGAAGATGTGGCGCGCGATTATGCGCCCGTCACTGGCTCCGACGACTCTTGCGGCTTCGACATACATGTTTTGCTTGGCAGCAATTGCCGCCCCGCGGATGATGCGGGAAGATCCAAGGGACACCAGTATCCCAAGGGAAACGGCTATCAAGAACACGACTCTACTGGCGGGAGTCAGACCGAGTGGTTCGGCTATGAAGTCGGGCGGGAATCGTTCCTTTAACGACGAGACCGCCAGGATGATGAATATCAAGCCTGGAAGAGCGATCCCCACATCGACAACGCGCTGTGCGGCCATATCGAACCAGCCGCCAAAATATCCGGAAGTCGTCCCGATAAGCGAGGCGAACGTGGCGCTAACGACGACGACGAGAAAGCCGATGACGATGGACGTGCGAGCACCGTAGACGATGCGGCTATAGACATCCCGTCCCTGCTGGTCGGTTCCCATCCAATGCTCGGCGGACGGCCCCTGGAGCCGCTCGAGGATTCGAGGTGGACTCGGCTCTGGATCCTGTGTGTAGAACATGACGGGAGCGACGGCCATCAACAAGAATATTATGACAATGAGTCCGCCAAAAGCGCCGAGGGGCTTCTTTGTGATGAAGCGCCAGAGTCCAACCCGCGCCCGTTCGTGAAAAGGGATCTCGCGGCGAAGGGCATATTGTTCCAGGACGACGGATTCGCTACTACTGCTCATTAGCTGTACCTAATTCTGGGATCCAGTATCGAATAAACGAGATCCACGCCGAGGTTGGCGAAGATTACCACGAGCGCGACGAGAACGTTGATTGCCTGGACAACGGGGTAATCCTGGGCGTTCACGGCGCTAACATAAAATCGGCCCATGCCCGGAATGGAATACACGGACTCAATGATCACGGTACCGCCAACCAGTATCGGAAGTTGGAGTCCAACGACTGTCACGACAGGAATGAGGGCGTTTCGCATCACATGACGGGTGATGATGACCCGCTCCGAAAGCCCCTTGGACCAGGCAGTGCGGACGTAGTCCTGGCGGAGCACCTCAAGCATCGTTGAGCGGGTGAAGCGCATGACCCCACCGGAGAGGCCCGCGCCGAGGATCATGGCGGGCACCGCCAACATACGCAGGTTACCGATCGGGTCGTCGGTGAACGCGATATAGCTCTTTGGCGGAACCCCCCAGGTGAAGTAGCGTCCGGCCAGCGTGATCAGCATCAGGGCAACCCAGAATCCGGGCACCGCCAGGAGTGAAATCGCGAAGCTCCGGCAGAAGTAATCGATGGGCGTGTCCTGGCGTATCGCCGAAATGATCCCGACCGGAAGGGCGATCAGGAGCGAGAAGAAGATCGCCAGGAGGCTCAGTTCGAGCGTGACCGGGAGGTAGTTCTTCAGTTCACCCAGTACGTTGCGGTCGCTAATGATGGAGTTCCCGAAGTCGAACCGCACCACGTCTCCGAGCCAACGGACATACTGGGCGGCCAAGTTCCCATCGAGGCTGTATTCCTTGCGGAGGGCCTCCTTGGTGGCAGCATCGCCCGCGCCGAAGTCGCCGAGGATCTGATCGATGACATCTCCGGGAACGGCCCGCACCATGAGGAACACGACGAAGGTGACCCCAAGCAGTGTCGGGATCATCAAAAGAAGCCGGCGAGCGATATAGCGTTGCATGGGTTCTCCGGGGGCAGTGTGCCGTCAGGCAAACACCGGGGACGCCTTCGCGCCCCCGGTGTGGAGTGATGATGGGGATGATAAGACTACGCGCGATACCAGAACGGATGGGTTTCCGCGGGAGCGCCGTAGGCCTTGGTAACGAACTCCTGGTAGTTGCCAAGTTTCGCTGCACCGGCAGCCCAACCAGTGCCTGCACCGGCCACGTTCGGGATGTAGTACATCTTTTCCGCGTTCTTCTTCTGGGCGTCGACCATGATCTGCTTTCGCTTCTCGGCGTTCAGTTCCGAAGCGGCATCGGTGGCCAGCTTGGTCATTTCCGGATCCTTGATCCGGCTATGGTTCGTCGGCACATCCGTGAAGAAGCGGGTGAGGTACGACCCGGCCTCCGGGAACGGAGTCTGGTAGCCGAACGCGATGCCCTTGAAGTCTCCAAGGAACGTCTGGGTGATGTACTTGGAGCTGTAGTCCTGGACATCGGTTGTCGACCGGACACCTATCGCTGCCTGGAACGACTGATTGGCTTCGGCAATGTCGTTGAAGAGCTTGCCGTAGCGGTTCGCGGTGTACTGGTACGTCGTATCGAAACCGTTCGGGTATCCAGCGGCGCTGAGGAGAGCTTTGGCATCGGTGGGGTTGTACTTGAAGAACTTGCCAGCAGCACCCATTTCGGGGCCGGTTGGGTTTACCCACCAGGCAGTTTCCCCAGCCGGGAAGAGGTTGTGCCAGTTGGTCTCGACCTTGATGCCCGCATCGCGGAGCTTCTTGACGTTGTAACCGAGCTCCATCAGCACGTCTCGGTCGTACGCCATCGAGATCGCCTGGCGGACGCGAGGATCCTTGTTCCATGGCGACGCCGGGTCGGAATCGAAAAAGGTAAAGCTCAGGGTCGGGCCGCTGGTCCCAACGATGCGCGCCCCGGCGACTTGCTTGATGACGCTCGAGAGGTCGTCGGCGTTCACATCGGAGACGTCCAGGTTGCCCGCGAGGTACTGCGCAAGGCGGTTGGCGTACTCCGGGATGATCGCGTGCTCAACACTATCGAAGAACGGTGCCCCCGAGGTGGCTCCAACGTGCCACGCAGGATTGCGAGTGCGGACGAATTTCACCGAAGGCTCATAGGACTTCCAGACCCATGGGCCGCTGCCGATAGCTGTTTTCGCCGGGTCGAACCCGCCGCTGAAGGCTTCCTTCGGCATGATGTAAAAGACGTTCGTATCGGCCATGTCGTCGAGGAACGTCCCCGACGGCCTGGTCAGAGTGAAGACGATCGTCGAAGCGTCCGGATATTCGACCTTCGCGACCGGGAGAGTCGGCTTGTTCGTCGAAGTGGCGGAGGTCGCACGCTCCCAGCTTACCTTGACGTCCTCGGACGTCATGAGGCGGCCATTAACCGGGGCAATATCGTGGAACTTGACGTTCGGCCGGAGCTTGACCGTCCACTTCAAGCCATCAGGAGTGCTTTCGGCGGAGGCGGCGGCATCGGGCGTCGGGCGGACGGAGCCATAGGCGATGCCGGGGCCAGACTTGTACATAAAGAGGCGGCTGTAGTGAGCGACGGCGTGGCCCTTGGTCAGGAAGCTGATGTTCCCGTATGGGTCGAGGGTAGGCGGGTCGCCCGCGAGAACATGCTTAAGCGTACCGCTGTTCTTTTTCGCGCCGGCGAGCGGGTCGACCGGAGTCGCTGTCGCGGCTGCGCCTGAAGTGGGGGTCGCCAGTTGTTCGGTGCCACCACCATCATCGTCGCCGCAACCCACCAGTGCGAGTGCACTGGCGCCGACGCCGGCAGCTGCCGCGCTACCGAGGAATCGGCGGCGGCTTCGACGCTCTCGCCAGTAACTGTCCCAATAATTATTAGCCATGAATTCCCCCTGCTTACTCGTGCTAACGACGATACGTCGCCGCGCCGCGATAGGATTGGCCTATCATTGCTATACGGAGGTATAGCCTCAGGCTGATATGTACCGGTCGCGGGGGGCACTGTCAACCGTTTCGCTGACGTGAACCATGCCAGCCAGGGGGAAGAAACCGACTCATGGTTGGCCGTTACAGATTCATCGAAGGCCTGGCGGGAGCGGGAAGCCGTAAGGCCCGGTTAACTCGGACTTACGGGGGAAACAGGTGGACTGGAGCCTCGACACGGATTCGAACCGTGGACCTAGCGATTACGAATCGCTCGCTCTACCAACTGAGCTATCGAGGCGTCACGAGGAACCATCGTAACGCGGCTGTTGCTCTGAGTGAACCGGGACGAGGAGTGGCTGTCGCGGAGCAGCCAAAATCAGGACGGGGCCAGGCTCAGGCGGCGCGGCGTTGCTCCGCGGTCCGGAAGCGTTCGCGGAACTCGGAGGCGGAGCGCAGCGCCTCGCGGGCAGCCACATTTCGGCGCTTTCGGTTCAGGGCGCGGCGGCCGGCGCGGTTGCCAACTTCGGCGACGATGCCAAAGCCAAGGACCACGACCATCGTGATCGACCAATCGGCCACACCCTGGTACCCAGCAAAGGCGACAAGGCCGGCCAGCGCAACGCAGAGGTTGCGCACTCCCCAGAGCCAAAACGTAACTGCCATGCATGAGTTATCGGCCGGGACGGGCAAGCTGGACAGAGCTAACTAAAGAGAACGGACAGGTCGATCGCGACTCCGGGCAGCGACTCAATGAGAACGATCCCGTCGCGGTACACGGTTTCGGTGTACGTACCAGCGGATTGGCGCCGCCACGCCGTCACGAGCTTTTCGTACGGATGGACGCTCCAGATTTCCAGGTCGCCACGAGCCTGATACTCCGGAATCTTGGTATTCGAATCGTAGTCTCCTGTGGACTTCGACCAGGTCTCGGCAACGAATGGCACGTGCTGGTCGTATGTCTCAAGGCGCCCCGTCCCGTGCTGAACCGCGGTCATTCCAACGGGCAGCACGGCGACATCGGGAACGAACGAGTTGCCAGAACTGGTGCGCAGACGGCTGGAGTTATTTCGGACGCGATACTCCTGCAGGTTCAACTGCGACTGAATGAGGTACGTCAGGATCCCGGCGGCGTCGTTGTGTTCCTGTGTCATCCCCGGCTTCTCCCGCAGCTGACCACAAACGTATTCCCAGATGGTGTCGCCATCTTCAAGGGCAACTTGCTCGTAGGTGGCCAACGAAATGCCCATGGGTGAATCATACCTCAGGGACGAGGGGCTCGGCGTCAAGTGGGCGCCGCCAGGCTAACGCGTGACCGACGCCTTCAACGATTCGAAATGCTCGATCAGCGACCGGACGGCCGCGACGAGTTCATTCGGCACCTGCATTAGGCGAGAGTCTTCGGCGTCCAACGCCAGCTCCAGATCGGCGAGCGCCTCTTCCTCGGACTGCGTCTCGTAATACGTCGCGACGGCTTTGATCCGTTCTTCATCCCAGCCTGGCGGAAATTGCTGCTTACTCATTTTAAGTCCTGCGCCTTCGCCTGATTGTTCGGATCACCCTCGAACTCGGCGGGTACGCGGTGATCACAAAGTACGAATTCGGCTCCGGATCTTCAACAAGAATAACTTGAAGCCAGCGACCTGCGTCAGTCTGCCCAACTGCGAAGACCGTTTCGTTCCTTCCCCGCTCGCGGACTGGGCCCGAACCGAGTACTTCCCAAACCTCTTCTTCGCTCACGTCGTGGTCGAAAATGTGCGGCTCGCCAGTCGCTGGATTCGGGTAGAACCGAAGGTTCACGCGCGCGTCCGGCTCGCGGCATGCGCCCCGGCGATTTTGCCGAAGACGGCGCCGCGAATGACCGAACTCGCGCCCGGGTAGTTGTAATAGAAGATCTCGCCCATCGGTTCGCCCGCGGCATAGAGACCGTCCATCACCTGTCCACGGGTATCCATGACGCGGGCGGTTGTATCGCAGCGAATGCCCCCGAAAGTGAAGGTGATGCCGCCGGTCACGGGGATAGCGATGTAGGGAGGCGAATCGAGCGGGAGCGCCCAGTTGCTCTTTGCGGGCGTGATGCCAAGGGTGCGCTTTCCGTCGAGTCGGTCGAGGTCGTACTCCCCGGGCTGGATGGCGGCGTTGAAGTTTCCGACCGTCTCCATCAGGTTCTCTACCGGCATATCCATCTTCTCGGCGAGCTCCTTCAGCGTCCCACCCTCGAGTGGCGGGCCGACCGGGCGCCAGGCGCGGGCGAACTCTTCCCGCTGGTAGGCCTTCTGGTCGAACAGGCACCAGGCTTCGCCGCCCGCTTGTTCGACGATGAATTTGGAGAACTTCACGTACGTGTGGTCGCGGAAGTCTTCACCCTCATCCAGGAACCGGTGACCCGAGCGATCGACAAAGATGCCCATCTGGTAGTTGTAGAGCGCGGTGACGCCGCACTCGATTTTCGGAGAGCGAGCATCGAGCACCGCCGAGTGATAGTCGCCCCATTGACCGGCGGGCTGGGCGCCGGCTTCGATGGCCATGCGCAGGCCTTCGCCGGTGTTGTAGCGGCTACCGCGCAGGATCAGTGAATCCGCGAAGCGGCCGAGGTACTTGACGCGCATTTCGACGTTCGCCTGGAAGCCACCACAGGCAAGGACCACGCCACCGGACGCATACAGGTCGGTGATGCCCTCGGGCCCCCGTGCG
Source organism: Dehalococcoidia bacterium (assembly GCA_031431695.1). Lineage (GTDB taxonomy): Bacteria > Chloroflexota > Dehalococcoidia > Tepidiformales > Tepidiformaceae > Amarobacter. The sequence goes on along the minus strand of JANPDX010000578.1, from coordinate 4,322 downwards.
CGGGCGCCCGCGACGGAGCCATCGTCGCGGACGATGAGATCGATTGCGCCGGTTTCGTACGCGACAACGCCTCCGAGTCCTTCGAGCCGCCGGTAGAGGAGGTCCACGAGACCCTGGCCGCCGGATTTCGGGCTGCGGCGGTAGCCGGCGGTGTGCGGGTAGCCAGCCTCCCACTCGACGCCCATGGCGGTGAGCCATTCGGCGGTTTCGCGAGCGTTTTCGCAGAGCGTCCGCACGAGATCAGCGTTCGCGCGGCCCCGCGAAATACGCATCAGGTCTTCAAACATGTCCTCAACGGAATAGTCTCGCGTGCCGAACTCGTCCGCTTCATGCGGGAAGCGCATCTGGGCGTCAGCGAAGCGGGTGTTGCCTCCGCGCCCTTCGCGCGGTGCTTTTTCGATGAGGATGACCTCCGCCCCGGCCTGGCGAGCGGAGATGGCGGTGGAGAGGCCCGCGATGCCCCCGCCCACGACGAGGACGCCCGTCTGGTAGCTGGCAGCGGCGCCCCGAGAACCGTTGGTGATTGTCATGCCGGAAATTAGGAAGCGCCGGTCTGCAATGAGCAATGAGCAATGAGCAATGAGCGGAAGGTAGCGACTTCACCTCGTAGAGTTGGAGCGTGGACTCATCAATCTACGACGACCATGTGCCTGTGCGATTCGCGGCCAAGTGCGCCTATCTGCAGATGACGATGGGCAGCCATCGACTCGGGCAGGGCCTGATCAACATCTGCCGCCATATCGTGCGAGATGGGTCAGAGTGCGTCGGGCCGTTCCTGGATGACACGGAGACCACCTGTGGGCTGTGGGAACATCGGCCCGAGGCTCGCAAGAGCGGCTGAGCGCGCCCGTTTCGGGGCGGCCCAGCACCGGCTACGATGGCGGCGCCACGCAGGAGGCCGCCAATGTCCATCATTTCCATGTCCGACATCGCCACCGAAGACCCCAAAGCCTACGACTGGACGAAACTGGTCGATGACCTGAATCGCCTGCTTCGCCTTCGAACCACCCCGATTGGCATGAAGATGTTCGCCACGAAAGCGGACATGGAGTCTATCCCCCGAATCCGGCGGCCCGCCGATATCCACACGACCGACCAGATCGTGGCCCAAGCGGCACGGCTCGGCTGGACCGTCGGGATAACTGCCGAAGACCTCGTTGGAGCCCAATGCGGCGCCGTCATCGGATTGCACCCACGCGATGAGCGATGGCTTTCGGGCAAGAACATGGCGGGCGTCTGGTTCGAAACGCTCGAAGATTCGGCCGCGCACCAGGCTGCGATGGACCTTGTGCCGTTCGGCCAGTACGAAGCGATGGCCGTCTCGCCGCTAACCAGCGGACGTCTCGACCCGCCGGACATTTGCCTAATCTACGCCACGCCCGGGCAGATGATGATCCTCATCAACGGCCTGCAATGGAGCGGGTACAAGAAGTTCGAATGGAGCGTCGTTGGCGAGTCCGCCTGCGCTGATAGCTGGGGACGCGCGCTCAAGACCGGCGAGCCGAGCCTTGCCATTCCCTGCTTCGCCGAGCGTCGGTACGGGGGAGTCCTCGATGACGAACTGCTGATGGCGATGCCGCCAAAGTACCTGCCGCGAGCTATCGCTGGCATGGAGCGCCTTTCGGCGAACGGCCTCCGCTACCCGATTCCGCAGTATGGCATCCAGAGCGACGCGAGGGCCGGGCTGGCCAAGAGCTACGGGTAGGCCGAGTGCCGAGTATCGTGTCTCCTGGTTTAGAGCGGGGTGCCACCACTGAAGGTGAAGGTGATGATCCGTCCGCCGGGCAGGGGAGCGGTCTCAATCGGTGCGGGGAACATTCCGCCACGCCCGCACTGGCGCGCCTTCGCGGCGCAGTGCAAACTCCGAATCACATTCGAACCGGAGCACCGCTATGCCTGAAATCACCCACCGAACCATTCAAACCAACGGCATCTCGATGCACATTGCCGAGGCCGGTAGCGGCCCGTTGGTGGTGATGTGCCATGGCTGGCCGGAGAGCTGGTACTCGTGGCGCCACCAGCTGGTCGCCCTCGCGGAGGCCGGCTACCACGCAGTTGCGCCCGACCAGCGCGGATACGGCCAGACGGACAAGCCCCAGGCCATCGACCAGTACACCCAGCTCCACATGGTTGGCGATATCGTCGGGCTGCTCGATGCGCTCGGCGAAGAGACCGCGACCATCGTTGGGCACGATTGGGGCGCGCCGGTCGCCTGGAACGCAGCTCTGTTGCGGCCCGATCGCTTCCCAGCGGTCGTCGGCATGAGCGTGCCCTACGGCCCGCGGGGCGACTTCCTGCCGACCGCGGGCCTGAAAGCCGCCTTCGGCGACAACTTCTTCTACATCCTCTACTTCCAGGAACCGGGCAAAGCCGAGGCCGAGTTCGAAGCCAACGTCGAACTCACGATGAGCACCTTGATGCGCGCCGCCTCGGGCGACGCCGAAGCCACGCCGATGCCGACGAAGCCCAAGTCCGCGAAGTTCTTTGACGGTATCCCCGGACCTGGGGCCCTACCCTCCTGGCTCACCCAGGCAGACCTCGACTACTTCGTGGGCGAGTTCAAGCGCTCGGGTTTCCGCGGCGGACTGAACTGGTACCGCAACATCGACCGCAACTTCGAACTCATGGCGGCCTGGCGTGGTGCAAAAGTCACCGTCCCGGCGTTGTTCATCACGGGCGAAAAGGATGTCGTTCGCACCTTCGCGCCCGAAACCACAATCCGCGAGAACGTGCCCAATCTGAAAGACTTGATTCTGATCCCCGGAGCAGGCCACTGGGTGCAGCAGGAGCGCCCGGCCGAGGTGAACGCCGCGCTGATCAAGTTTCTGCGGAGTCTGTAAGTCGTTGGTCGTTAGCTGGCGTTGCGTCGCGCTGACGGCCAACGACTCAACGCCGACGACCGGCTACGATCCCGATCATGCCCGAACTCCCGCTCATCACATCCGAGGACTTCGCGGCCCTCGAGCCCGAATGGGCAGCGCTGCATCGGCGTGTGCCCGGAGCAACCCCTTTTCTGCATCCGGCGTGGCATCACGTGTGGCTGCGGAACTTCGGCCAATCGGCAGCGCCTGTGTTCCTTGCGGTACGACGTGGCGAAGAGCTTGTGGGAGTAGCCTCGCTGGACATGGAACGCCAGGTTGCACGCGAACTCGGCGACCACAACGTGCGCGACTATGCCGGCCCGCTGGTGTTACCGGGAGAGGAACCAGTGGTCGCGGCCGGGATCCTCGAATGGCTTCGCGAGGACCTGACGCATGGCGCCGGGTTCTGGGGTCTGGCTACTGACGCCCCCATGCTCGGCGCGCTCGTTGAAGCGGGGGAAGCAGGCGGTTGGTCGTCCGAGCAAGAACACGAGGCGGTCTGCCCGGGAATCGACTTGCCGGCGGACTTCGAAACCTTCGTTTCCGCGCTTTCGAAGAAAGATCGGCACGAGCTACGGCGCAAGATGCGGAACTTCGAGGCGGCGGGGGCGCCGGTGTTCGAATCAGCGACTGATCCGGGGGCGATTGTCGCGCTGATGCCCCAACTCTTCCGCCTCATGCGCGTAAGCCGGGGCGACAAGGACGAGTTCCTGACACCCCAGATGGAAGCGTTTTTTCGCGACCTCGGGCGAACGTTCGGCGAATTGGGGATGGTGCGGCTCTCGACGCTTTCGCTCGACGAGAGACCGGTGGCGATGACGCTCGCCTTCGACGACGAGACGACAATCTACCTCTACAACAGCGGATACGACCCGGAGTACTCGCCGCTCGCCGTAGGCCTCGTGAGTAAGGCCTATTCAATCAGAGATGCCATCGCTCGCGGGAAGCAGCGGTTCGATTTCCTTCGCGGCGAGGAAGAGTACAAACGGCGGCTGGGCGGGCTGGATCGCGAGATTGTGACGCTGACATTGCGGGCATAGGGAGTAGGCGTTAGGCGTTAGGCGTTAGGCGTTAGGCCGGGATTGTGTACCTGACACGGTAGAAGTAGACTCCGAGTGTGAAGCGGTTTCTTTCGAGCATCGCAGTGGGGTGTCTTAATGTGGCACTCCAGGTCAGCACGTTTCAAAACAACACCGTGGCGATTTTGCTCACGCTCGTTGCGGTCGGGCTTCTGCTTTGGGCGGCATGGCCGTGGCGGTTACCCATCCCGGCTATTGGGAGGCCCAAGGGACGCATCGAGTTCCAATCAGACGGGCGATGGTGGCACATGGTTCGCGTCGGGAGCCAAGGAATCCCAATTGTTCGGACGTTCTGCAAGCGACATGGAACGGATTACTTGTGGCGCTCCCCAGCAGGCGAGACACACGATCCGCCAGACCGCATCACAGATGTCGTCTCCGG
>JANPDX010000577.1:0-1959 GCA_031431695.1 Dehalococcoidia bacterium | reverse complement strand
GGCGAAGGACGACATCGGCGCGCGTGGCGTGGCCGAGACGGCGCTGCGGGTGGCGGGGGAGAAGCGGTTCTTTCATTGGGAGCTGGAGTTTCCGGAGGTGTACTTCGCGGCGCGGTCGGCCGGGGGGCAGGATGTGCAGTTGAGGGAGGGTAAGCGTTCACCCCTCCGCCCGGACCGGCAACAACGATGGAGCCGGCTTGCCGGCGAAGTGCGCCGTCATGCCCTCCGTGAGGTAGGCGAAGAGGTTGCGATCCTGAAGGCTGAGCGTTGCGGCGGCGGAGAGCAGGCGTTCCATGTAGCGGCTGCCGCCGGCTGAGTCGGTGCCGAAGCTGAGCTTGCGGTAGATCACGGCGTAGCGCAGTAGGCGCTCAGCAAGGTTGTTGGTGGGATGAACCAAGGGGTCTTCGAGGAACCGCCAGAGCTCATCGAGCCGGCCGAGCAGGTCGCGGGCAATGCCTTGCGCTTTCGGGCCGGGGGCTTTCCTGGCGGTCCAGCCCAGCACCGTTTCGAACCGCGCTCGCAGCGGTGTGGTGAGGGAGGTGAGCGTCTCGCGGTCGATGTCGCCGTTGTGCCATCGCGTCCAATGGCCGAGGATCTCGCGGGCGAGCAGGCCAAGCCGGTGGCCATGCCACGGACTCTTGTGGCGCTCGACCATCGCCGCGAAGTCCCGCAGCAGGTGCGCCCAGCACAGGGCACGGCGTGCCATGCAGGTGTAGGCGCTCCACCGGTCCGTGCACAGCACGCCGGCGAACGACTCCCCGAACAGCTCCTTGGCTACGGCACCGCCACGGCTCGCGCGAATCAGGAAGACCGCCACCTGTGTGGTCGCCCCGACCCACAGCCAGCTCCGCTTCAGACGTTCCCGCCAGCTGGTCTCATCGCCATTGGCGGCCTCGGACGTCTGCAGGTGGGCGATAAGCTCGTCGACCGGCGGTCCCAGCATCGCCGCGACCCGTTTCTCCATCTTGGACACCGTGCCCACGCTCACGTCCAGTCCCCAGACCAGGTTGAGCAGTTCGACGACCAACCGTTTGCTCTGTCGGAACCGGCCGACCAGCGTCGCCACGAACGCATGCGTCCGCGGCCCGAACCCGCTTGCGCCCACGCCCTGGGGCAGCTCTGCCCGCGTCACCTTGTCACACTTCGAACACGTGAGCGCGTGCAGCAGATACGTCGAGACGATGACCTTCGGATCGGGGATCTCCACCACCTGATGTTCGAGCGGGTCCGGGTCGTTCCCACTCAGCGCCGCCTTGCACACCGAACATTCGTCCGGCCACAGGCTGTACGCCTCGTCCACGTCCTCGGGGGCAACCAGCGCCCGACTCTTTCCCTTGTGTCCCGGCTGTCCGCCGCGCCGACGACCGGTTGGCTTGCTGCCAGGTCGCTTCGGAGCTGCCGGACCATCGCTCGACGGCGGCTTCGACGAATTCCCCGAGTTCGTTCCCAGCCGTGCTTTCAGCTCGGCCATCTGCTTTTGCAGGTTGTCGCCGAGCGTCGTCAGCCCCGTGATCTCGCCCTTGAGCGTCGCGATCGTCGCCACTGCCGCCTTCAGCTCGACGCGCAGTTGGGCATTCTCTCCGGCCACCTTCTCCGCCTGCGCCCGAGCTTGAACCGCCTCGACTTCGAGCCGCCGAAGCTCCGATCGCGGGACGACCTGCATGTTCTCCACGCCGCCGAAGGTACCCCCACTTCGCCGCTCAGGCAACTCGCCAGCTCAGATCGCGGCCGGGTGACCGTGAACGCTTACGCTCATGGATTTGGTGCCCTCTCGTATGCGGAAGCATACGCCATGAACAACAATCAGTGCTATCCGTCCTACGAAGGCCAGGGAGGAGATTGCACCAACTTTCTATCACAGTGTCTGCGCGCTGGCGGGTTCGAGTTTGTTCAGAGCATGATGGCGCCGGCCCCTGGCGCGCCGTCGCCCGGCGCTCCAGGGTGTCAGTCTCAACTATG
>JANPDX010000576.1:0-2342 GCA_031431695.1 Dehalococcoidia bacterium | reverse complement strand
CGGAGAAGGTGAACATCTTGGTGCCCTTCTCCTTGGCCGTGCTCACCGCACTCCACCAGGCGGCGCCGTTGCGCAGGATCATCGGGGCGTTGGCGTAGGACTCGACGTTGTTGACGTTGGTGGGCTTGTTCCAGAGGCCGGCCTGCGCCGGGAACGGCGGCTTAATACGCGGCATGCCACGGTAGCCGTCGATGGAGTTGATCAGTCCGGTCTCATCGCCGCAGACATATGAGCCCGCACCGAGGAAGACGATGAGTTCGAAATCCTTGCCGGTGCCGAGGATATCTTTCCCGAGGAGGCCTTTGGCGTAGGCCTGCTCGACGGCTTTTTGCATCCGGGTGAATGCCAACGGGTATTCGTAGCGGATGTAGATGTAGCCTTCGTCGGCGTTAGCCGCGAGCGCCGCAATGAGCATTCCTTCGATGATCAGTTGCGGGTCGCCCTCCAGCAGGACGCGGTTCACCCAGGCGCCCGGGTCTCCTTCGTCGGCGTTGCACACGAGGTACCGGGGTGAGGTGGTTGCACTACGGAGGAAATCCCACTTCCGGCCGGTGGGGAAGCCGGCGCCGGCGCGGCCGCCCAGCCCGCTGTCGAGCATTTCCTTGACGATGGCTTCGGCGTCCATGTCAAGCGCCTTGCCTAAGCCCGCAAACCCGTCATTTGCCAGGTAGTGGTCGATGTTCTCGGGATCGATGACGCCAATATTTGCCATGAGCCGGCGGACCTGGCCCTGCAGGAAGGGATGGTCCGAAAGGAGCGGGATTTCGGCAGTGGCGTTGCCTTCGATCACGCCAAGGGCCAACTCCGGGACATCCTTGCCCGCGGCGATCGCTTCCACGAACTCATCAACGCGGTCCGGCGTGATGTTTCCGTAGAGGATCGTGTGGGTGCCGGCCGCAGAGCGCACGGTGACGCATGGCTCCATCCAGCAGAAGCCCCACGAGCCGGTGATGCCGACATCAGCGACAAGCTTCTTCGATTGGACCGCGGCGTTCAGTTTCGCAATCGTTTCATCGGCGCCGCGAGCGAGGGACGAGGTGTCGTGCGTAACGCGGATGCGGATGCGGCCAGAGGCCTGCTCAGACTTCCAGGCCTTCTTTGCGTCAGCGACGATCGATTCGAGTTTTGCGTTCATTGGCCCGCCTTCAATTCGCGGGCGAGTTCGCGCGCCGAGTCTACCGTGAGGTTGCCCTTCACTTTGCCGTTGACCCAGACCTGGGGCGCTTCGTGGCAGGTGCCAACGCACTGGCCGACATGGAGCCCGATCTTGTGGTCCGGGGTCTGTTCGTGGAATCCGAGTTCGAGTTCTTCCTGCAGTGCCTCGCGGATGCGGTCGCCGCCGAGGACGCGGCAAGCAGGTCCGCAGCACCATGCCACCTCGGTCTCGGCGGGCGGGTGGAGGCGATAGTCTGTGTAGAAGGTAGCGGCGCCGAAAATGAGCGCGGGGGTGCTGTTGAGCTGCCGCGCGATGACCTCGAACGCCGTCTTCGGGATGTAGCCATACTTGTCCTGGACTTTGTGCAGCGCGGGCATTACATGCCCGCGATTGGGCTGAAATTCAGCCACCAGGTCGCGCAAATCCTGGATTCCGGGTTCGACGGTCATCCACCGGCCTCGCTTGTGAAATCGGGCAAACTATAGCTGAAACTGCGACTACCGGCTTGCTGACCAGCGCTCAACCCGGTGTCTGCGCCGCGTTATGGCGGCCGTCCTCGTCCATCAGCCGGGCAACCTTCTCTCCGAGGATGAGGCTGTAGTTCTGGCCCCGGTCTTCGGGATAGACCTGCGTGGTGTTCGAGAGGTAGAGCCCCTCGACGCCCGTCCGCATCTCCGGGATGGACTTCGAGTAGTGCGTGGTGATGACTGGTTGTCCTCCGGGATCCTTGAAGAACCACTTGTCGCGAACCCACGATGAGTCGAACGCGGGGTTCAGTTTCTTGATGCCGTCGAGATAAGCGGCGAAAACTTGGTCAGCGTCCATTTCGAGAATGGAATGCCCGGGCGCGACGTAGTTCGAGAGGTAAACGACATGGTTTCCGCCGTAGCGTTCGACCGGCATGAAGTTCGTGTGCTCGACGCAGGCCACGAACGGCAGGTCATCTCCGATGGAGAGCCAGTAATAGGGCGTCAGGGGCTTTTCGAGGGCGAGGATGAGGCAGGTCGCCCACTGGTAGCGCACACGGTCGAGGACGGACTTGTATTCGGCGGGGAGGTCCGCGCAGATCCGGCTGGTGATGATGTTCGGCGTCGTCATCAACACCTGGTCGAACTCGTGGAAATCGCCGCCGGCCTGGATCCCGGTGACTTTGCCGTCCGAAACTCTCACCGCTTCCACATTGGTA
>JANPDX010000575.1:0-4499 GCA_031431695.1 Dehalococcoidia bacterium | reverse complement strand
CGCGTTTTCACCACGTCGGGCCACACACCGGGTCACCAATCGGTCGCGGTTGAATCGTTCGAAGGGCTGACGGTGATCGCCGGGCAGGCCATCGAAACGGCTGCTGAGTTGGAAAACATGCTCGCGAGTGACGCGCTGATGGAGGCTGCGCGGCGAATCGTCAGCCTGAAACCGCTTCGCGTGCTGTTCAGCCATGACCACGCGAGTTGGTCCCGAGTGCCAGGCCCCGGTTTCTCTCCAGGTTAACCTGGTCCCAGGATCCTCCAGCCCAGCCACGTGGTGGGGTCCTCTCGAATTCGTTCGTCGAGCCAGGAGACCAGGGCCTGCTGGGCGGCATGAATCGCCGGTGCTCCTGGGCCGGCGACAGGCAGCGGACCTCCGATGATCACCCGGGTTTTCGTTTCCCGCTGAGCTGTGTAGACCGGGAGAATACGCGCGCCCGTCGCCGCCGCAAGTTCGATTGGACCGCGCGGAAGCTGAATCTCGCTGCCGAGAACCTGGATCCGATCGGACCGGCCAGCACCCTTTGTCACGGATATCGAAACGACGCGATTCGCCTGGAGCAGGACTCGCAGACGGCGCAAAGGAGCGATGGTGTGTTGGTCGTCGATGACTACTCGCTCTGCGAGGTACTTTGTCTCGGCTCGGCGCAGGATCGGACTCACCAACGTCACTCCAAACGGCGAACTTGAGAAGCCGTGGCCCGGACGCGAGAGGTGCGCGAGCGGGATGCCTGCCTGGAAGATCGCTTGCTTGGCGGCGACACTGTTCCCCACACACGGGAATACCCAGAGGATGACGCCCGAGCCGGCGGCCAGCCCCTCGTGGACGTGTTCGAGACCTTCCACAATCAACTTCCTGTGCCACCCGCCGAAGACCACCCCGCGTAGCACCAGCACGCGTTCGTAGAGGATCAACGTCTCTAATCGCCGGGCGAAGGCAGGCTGGTCCATTGCGGCGGCCGCGGCGAGGGTCGCAGGGACTTTCAACAGGAGGCTGGATTCAAGCCAGCTTCCGCGCCTCAACAGTGCCGCCGCAACTACCCGGCATAGTGCCATCCCCAAGGGTCGCGGCGCGACAACCGCCGGCAGTAAGAGAAGCCTCTGAAACAGCTCCCGCGCGTCCCACACGTTTGGGAAGAACCACCGCCTACCGAAGCGGCGCTTCGGAGTTCTCTCTATCACAATGTCCGGAGCCTATGGCGCGCCGAGGTCGTGGCGCAACCGCCGCGAATTCGAAAGCTGGCGACGCGACAGCACTTGCGGACGAAAGGGCAACACAGATTGTCGAAGCCGAACGGGTGGGGTGTTCTTCAGCAACAATCACAAAGAACGTTCGATCTAAGCTTTTGGCTGATCATTTGAAGTTGCTAAAGAACTGATCATCGAGCTCGTAAGTCGTGACCGGAACCAGCCCGAGACCCAACTGTTCGCACAGTTCAATGAGACGGGCGCTATCGACGAGTTCGATCGGCACAACCCCGTCGCGACGGGCCTCTTCGCGGGCGTCGCTAGTGAATCCGCCCGTGGTAATGATGATCCCATTTTCAGACCGGCCCGACATCGCCCCGCGAAAATCGCGCACTTGCTCCACCCGCACGTTGTGGATGTATCGCTTGCACTGAAACACGACTTTCGTACTCACCATGGGGTTCACTTGGAGTCGCCCGATGCCGTCGATTCCGCCATCTCGAGAACGGCCGGTTACAACCACCTCTTGGAATCCGGATTCAAGCAAAAGACGACGGGCAAACCTCTCGAAGCCTTCGGATGAAAGTGCTTGGAGTCTCGCCAAGTACGCTTGCCTGAAGTCACCTTGCGAATCGCCAAGTTCGAGTTCCGACTCGGGGGCGACTGTCTCGTCGTTGATTTCGGGTGGTTTCCCTTTTCGGTTCTTGGCGAAGGTGGACTGGAGACTCTTGAATAGTTCGAGCGACTGCTCGAGGTTCATCCCTATGCGCGATTGTCCAGCCTCCGTCAGGCTCCAAACGCCGTATCGTGACGCATCAAGAAAGCCTGCTCGAGTCAGGTAGAACCGAGCCCATGCGACTTGATTGTCGAAGCGGCGCCCGCCGCCACTTGTCAAAGAGGATTGGTCCTCATCAGAGACGGACAAGTCGCTTGCAACCCGAGCGTAGACCTCAGGCGGTCGCGCGGATCCTCCGAGCGCATCGACGGCGCGTAGGACGGGTCCGAAGTATCGAACGAATTGTGGCCCTGGTGGTTTGGACACACGGCGATTCTAGACGATAAGTCAGGCCGACAGTCCAGCGGATACCTTTGCCGGTATCCCTGAAACCGCCGCCAGGGCGGCCGCCTTCAGACCCTCGAACGCCGCATCCACGTGCCGCGCCACTACACCCACGTCCGGCACCAGGTCCGGGTCGCCGACGATGCCCCAGTAGAGCACGCCGTTGTAGCTGGTCAGGCAGCAATTCATGCCCAGGCCCATGCTCAGCGGCACGAGCGGGTAGTGGGCCTCTACCTTGCGGCCCGCGAGATATAGCGGGATCTGCGGACCGGGCACGTTCGTGCAGATGATGTTGAACAACGGCTGCGCATTCGGCACGAATGACCCGGCCGCCGCCTGGAGGAACGGCGGAATCTGCTCCGAGAGCTTCGAAAGCACCGCGAAGCCGCCCGCCTGGTTCGCACCTTTAAGCCGGTCCATCCCGGAAATGACCGCCCTGTGTCGCTCGACGTGGTCTTCGATGCCGACCGGCAGCGGCGCAATCAGCATCGAAACCTGGTTGCCAAGCGCCGACTTGTCGGTCTCGGAGCGGACATTCACGGGCACCATCGCTCGTAGCTCGACACCCTTCGTGTTTTGCCCAATGCCCCGCAGGAACGCACCAAGGCCACCCGAAAGCGCCGTCAGCACGACGTCGTTAATCGTCCCACCCAACGCCCCACGGATGCCCCGTATCTCACCGAACGGCATCTCGGTGTAGGCGTAATTTCGCTTTGCTCCAACCGGCTTGTTGAAGGGTGTAGCCGGCGCCGGCTGAAGCAATTGCGGGGCGGCCGAACTCATCGCGCCCAGGATCGCCTTCCAGTCTTGCGCTTGCTTCCGCGGGTCCAGGCTCCAACGCAGCGCCTCGGTCAATCGGCCTGCGGATTCCTGGGCGGCATCGCGCCACGCGGCCTGCAAGCGGTCGAACGCGCTGGGCTCGGGCTCGGGCCGGAAGTCCGAAATAGGATCCGTCTCAACCTCGCGTTGGAGGTCGCAGATGGCCGTCAGTAGTTCGATCCCAGAAACGCCATCCACCATGCAGTGGTGGACCAGCGAGACGACGCCGGAGCCCCCCTTCGGCATCCCCTGGATGAGGATCATCTTCCAGAGCGGCCGGTCACGCGGCAGCATCTGCCCGTGGATGGCGGCAATCGCGTCGAGCAGATCCTGCTCGGTCGCATTCTTCGGAAGCGTTACTTCCTCAATGTGCCGTCCGACGTCGAAGTTCGGGTCATCTTCCCATCGCGGATGAGCCAGGTTCAGAGAGTCGAAGGCGGCGAACTCACGATAGCGGGGGATGCGGTTGAGCCGTGATTGGATGTGAGCCAAAAGCGTCTCCCGGTCCAACGGCTGGTCGAGGACAAGCGTCGAACCAATATGCAGTGGAAGGGACGGCCTCTCGAAGTAAAGGAAGCTCGCGTCCATGGAAGTCATTCGGCGAAGGCTGGTCGCGGGCATGTGGGCTCTCCTTGGGACAGATCAGGTACCGCCCCATCGCGCATAGCATAGATGGAGTCGATAGTCCTAATAGCCGAACCATGTGACATAGTGGCGTTGGGGTAAGCTCGAAATGTGAACTTGCCGCAAGAGTACGCCGCCTGTAGCGTGGCCTCGGTAAGGCAATCTTACCGGGCGGAAAACACGGGGGAAAACCTATGAGTACAGCGCAGTACTCGTTCAGCACCGCTGGGGCTGACCCTTTCGCGCAAGATCCGTCTCTCCAGGTGTCGATGACACCAATCTGGAGAGAGTCGATGTTCCTCCTCGATTGGATGGCTCTCCGTTCTTCGCCGGTGTACTACGGCTGCGGCGTACCGAAGGGAAGCGGCGAACCGGTGGTCGTAGTCCCGGGCTTCCTCGCAAGCGACGCTTCGCTCATGGAGCTCTACTGGTGGCTCGCTCGCATCGGCTATAAGCCCTACTTCTCCAATATTGGCCGAAACGCCGATTGCCCCGACCACATCTCCAGCCTGCTGCTCGAAACCATCAGGCGCGCCCATCGCGAAAGCGGGCAGCGGGTCCGCGTTATCGGCCACAGCCTCGGCGGCATGCTCGCCCGAAGCGTCGCCCTGGACTATCCCGAATATGTAAGTCTCGTCATTTCCATGGGCTCGCCCTTCCGCGACGCCGTGAAAGCCCATCCGGTGCTCATCTCGGCGACAGCCGCCCTGCGTGGCGCTCATGGGCGTCCGATGGCGAAAAACGTGAAACCATCGTGCTTCAGTGGACACTGCACCTGTGACTTCGTAAAAAACATGCTTGCCCCG
>JANPDX010000574.1:0-6895 GCA_031431695.1 Dehalococcoidia bacterium | reverse complement strand
GCAATCCACCCGACCGGGACCATCACCGTTGCGAACCTTGTCGGCCCGCTTGCAGGTAACTGGAAGGGCTTCACCGACGCGATGGCGAAGGGCGAGCTCTATGTGAACGTCCATTCGACCAGCAACCCCGGCGGGCTGCTCCGCGCCCAGATCCCGGCCACAACCCTGGCTCCCCTCCCGCCGAAGACCGGCGACTCGCTTGCCGATTCCAATGGGGGCGTGAACGTCATGCTCACCAGTGGCATCTTGCTGCTTATCGTCGCGGGCGGAACGTCCGTTCTCGCGTTCTCGAAGCGCCGGGCTTCCTGACTGTCCCACGTAACGTTCCGCCGGGGCGTCCTGCTTGCAGGGCGCCCCGGTTTTCCTTGCCGCCCGGTGGCACGGGTTAGGCGCTTCCTTCGCGCAGTGGGTTTGGCGAGCCTTTTGGTCGCGCTGTTGGGCACGGCCTGTTCCGGCGGCACGGATGCGGAACCTCTCCGGCCCGGCGTGCAGGTGGCAACCCCGACTCTGATGCAATCAGCTACGGGCGTGAGCGGCACCGTCGCCGCTTCGGCGACCTCGACCCCGTCCCAGGTCACCGCGACGCTGACCACCGTGCCGGTCATTACGGCGATATCTACGATTCCGGCCGCCAACCAGTCTCCAGCAGCGACGCCCGTCCCCGCGGCGACCACCGCCCCGAAGGCTTCGGCCGTTTCGCTCACCGTCCGAGCCACGAACCTCGCCTTCGACACGAAGGCGATCAGGGTGCCGTCCGGAGCGACGGTCAGCGCGACCATGCAGAACGACGACATTGGGCAGGACCACAACCTCACGTTTGGTCTTCCGGGCCTACCCCATGGCAACACATGCAGAGGCCCGTGTACTGCGACGCAGGTCTTCAAGGTGGATGCGCCGGGCGAGTACTCGTTCCTTTGCACCATTCACGACATGTTTGGCACGTTCACGGTCGATCCTTAGCCGTTGCTTTCGCCCCTAAACCCGGCGCCGTCCACACTGAGTCTCCAAACATAACCAGCCGAGTATCGCCAACATGATCATTCACATGGATCCCGGGGCCACCATTGAGCAAGTCGAGCGAGTCATCAATCGGATCAGCCGTGACTACGGCCTCCGCTGCGAGACTATCGTCTCAGGCACCACCGTCATCGGGGTCAAGGGCATCGCGTCGGTCATCGACGAAGGCCGCATCACCGAACTCCCGGGCGTCGAGCGTGTCATCCGAATCACCGAGAAGTACAAGGATGCGAGCCGCAATTTTCACAAGGAAGACACGGTGATTTCCATCGGGCCGAACGTGAAGTCCGGTGGGGCGAACCTCACGTTCTTCGGCGGCCCCTGCGCTATCGAAAGCGAGAAGCAGGCTATTGAGTCCGCGATGATGGCCAAGAAGGCCGGTGTCGATGTCCTCCGCGCCTTCGTCGATAAATCACGGACGAGCCCATACGATTATCGCGGGCTTGAACTTGGCAAAGGCCTCGAAATCGCCGCCGCGATGAAGGAAGCCACCGGGCTTCCGACCGTCTCCGAGCTGATCGACCTCCGCCACCTCGATGCCTTCCTGAAGGCGGGCATCGACGTCATCCAGGTCGGTGCCCGGAGCGCCCAGTACTCTCCCCTGCTCGAAGAGCTTTCCCGTATCAAGAACCCTGTGGTCCTCAAGCATGGATTTGGCAACGACCTCAACGAATGGCTCTGCTCGGCCGCTTTCATCATGTCCGGCATCGACCGCGAAGGCCGGAGCACCGGTTCGGGTAACCCGAACGTCATCCTTTGCTACCGCGGCATCAAGAGCTTTGAAAGCGAGACCCGCTTCGGCGCGGATATCGGGATGATCCCGCTTGTCCGCACGAAGTCGCACCTCCCGTTGCTGGCCGACCCAAGCCACAGCGGCGGTGACAAGAAGCTGGTGGAGCGCATGACGTTTGCGTTCGTCGCGGCTGGCGCCCATGGCATCGAGTTCGACATCCACAACAACCCGGCCGAAGCGCTCTGTGACGGCAAGCAGGCGGTCCAGGAAGAAGCCGGGCGCATCATCTCAACTGCCCGAAAGATTCACACGATGCTGGCCGGAATCGGCATCGAAACCGGTTCCAGCGTGGCTGCCGCGGCGAAGTAATGCCGCGGTTAAGCGACGAGCCGGGCACGGGCCGCGGAAATCGTTTCCGTGCTCAGGCCGATACTTTCGAGGTAGCCGGCGGGGCTCCCGTACATGGTCTCGATGTGGACCAGGGTCGCCTCCATGTCCGCTGGCGGCGAGGCCATGAGCTGTCGTCCGCGCTCCTCGGAAATCCCGCGCTCAGCCATCCTGGGAAGCCAGGCGTTGATCATCGGTTCGAGTAACGCCGCCGAAACGGCATAGTCCTCAACAATCGTTTCGTCCGCGACACCGGCCAGGCCAAGCATCAGGGCTGCCGCCACGCCGGTTCGGTCCTTGCCCGCGGCGCAATGGAACAGGACGCCGCCCTGCGTACTGGCGACCACTTCGAACAATGTCCGGTAGGCCTCCCGGCCAGTTTCCAACATGCGCTGATAGACCACCGCATAGCCCGGGAATTCTTCATGCGATTGGCCGACTGGCGATTGATCCTGTTCGAAAACGGCCGCGAAAACGTGGCGGATGCCAAATGCAGTCGGATCCGGCGTCACATTCTGTCCACGTTCGACAGTGGAGCGAAGGTCAACGATTGCCTTGATGCCGGCGTCTGCCAAAGTCCTCAGACCGTTCGCGGTCAGCCCTTGAAGCCCGGCCGAACGGACGATCGAATCCGAAGTGGTTCGTCCGCCATGCGTCCGGTACCCGCCGATGTGGCGGACATTGTGGGCGACTTCGAGCTTCAGCTCGCGGCTGGTCATAGTTAGTGTCATGCAAACAGTCTTGCAGATAGCGATGAATGGCGTGTTAACGAAGGCCCGGTAGCCACAAAGGAACGAAAGGACAAAAGGGCACTGGAACGGCCGGATTGCGGATCGTTGACGCCCGCCGAGCGCTACCAACCGTCCCCTTCGGCTCCTTTGTTCCTTCGCACCTTTGTGGCTACGTTTGTCGCCGTGATTAACAGAGACCGGCTCGTCCAAACGTTCCTCGAACTCGTCGCCATCGATTCGCCGTCCGGCGATGAAGACGCCATCGCCATCGAACTGGAACGCCGGCTTATCGTGCTCGGCCTTGAAACGGCCCAGGATTCCGCCGGCAACGTGATTGCCCGGCTGGACGGTTCAGGCGAGGCACTATTGCTTTCTGCCCACATGGATACGGTGGAGCCTGGTCGTGGCATCCGGCCGGTCTGGGATGGCCCGGACATCATCCGCAGCGACGGCACGACGATCCTCGGGGCCGACAACAAGGCTGGCTGCGCCGTCATCCTCGAAGTCATCCAGTCGGCCATCGAGGACTCCGCCGAAACCCGCACTATCGAAGTCGCGATCAGCCGGGGCGAAGAGATTGGGCTGGTCGGGGCAACCCACATGGACTACTCGCGAATCACGGCCCGGGTCGCCATCGTGATTGACAGCGGCGGGCCGCCGTCGAGCATCCAGGGCCAGGCGCCCTACCACAGCACCTACGATATCGAGGTCCACGGGAAATCAGCCCATGCAGGACTCGAGCCGGAAAAAGGCGTCCCGGCGATCTCCATCGCCGCCGAAATCATCGTTGGGCTGCCGCAAGGCCGCTTCGATAGCGAAACTACCGGAAACGTGGGCAAGGTACAGGGCGGGCTCGTGCGCAACGCCGTGCCGGATTACACGCTCATCCAGGGCGAAATGCGCAGCATGACCGAGGAAAAGCTCGAAACACTGATGGCGAACGCCAAAAGACACGTCGATGAGGTCCGTGGCGCACACCCCGAGGCCACAATCGATGCCAAATTCGGGCAGGCTTACCCCGGTTACTCGCTCACTCCCGACGACCCGGCCGTGAAGCTGCTCTTCCCGGTGCTAGAGAAGCTCGGCTACAAGCCGAATCCCCACCCGGTCGGTGGCGGCACGGACGGCAACATTTTCCGTGGCAAAGGCATCGCAAGCGTGGTGATCGGGCGCGGCGGCTACAACCAGCACACCAAGGACGAATACCTCGTCATCCCCGAAATGCTCCAGTGCGCAGCCGTCGTCGAGGGCTGTGTCCGGCTTTAAGCCACCGAAGCCAGGAATTCGAACGTCCGTTGGGCACTGCCTCGTTCGGTCGCGATGAGTTGCGCCTGGAATTCGGTCGCGCCAGCCGCTGCGAGCCGTTCGAGCTGTGCCGTGAGTGACGCCTCATCGCCGAGCAACGCCAACTCCGCGGGGTGTGCGGCGCCTTCGATGTCGAGCATTGCCCGGTACGAGGGCAGCGAGTTGTAAAACTCCACCCGCTGCGCCATACGCTGACGCGCCCCCTCGGGGTCGTTCGTAAGTTCTATCGGCAACCCGACAACAATGCGAGGGTCTGGCTTGCCGGCGTCGTTGGCCGCGGCCGAAATCGTCGGGACGATGTGGCTCGCGAGCGCCTTCGGACCGACCCATGAGGTGATCGTCCCGTCGGCGAATCGTCCGGCGAGCTTGAGCATCGCTGGCCCGAGTGCCGCGACCAACAGCGGGACCGGCGCCGCATCGACGGTGAGCGCCGTCTCGACCGAATACAGGTCGCCGTGGAACGAGACTGCTTCCCGTCTCAACAGCGGCGCGAGGACTGCGAGATACTCGCCCATGTGTTTCGCGGGGTGCTCAAACGGCAGGCCGAGGGCGTCCTCCATCATCACCTTGTGCGACAGACCGATTCCGAGCGTGAACCGGCCGCCGCATGCATCCTGGGTAGTCAACGCTTGTTGCGCCATCACCACCGGGTGCCGCGGGAACGTAGGTATCACGGCCGTTCCAAGCTCGATGCGGGCCGTGCGGGACCCTGCTACGGCGAGAGCCGTCATGGCGTCGATCCCAAACGCGTTTGGCATCCACATTGCCTGGAAGCCCCGGGCTTCTAACTCCAGGGCCCGCTCGCTGAGCCCGGGAATCGTGGATTCGTTACGCGCCCCCAGCCCCGCCGTCATCGAAATCTTCATTGGTCACCCCCCGTACTCAAAACGATACGTTGCTCCCATCCTCGCGGGAAACGCCAACGCGCGCCAAACTCTGCCTGAGAGGAGGCGCTCCATGGATAGCCGTGCCGGTCCCGTCGTGGAGGAGGCAAACGAGAACCGAAGGCTCTATGAGGCTTTCTGCCGCTCACTCTCGCCACGGGAACTGGAATCGCCTATTCCGGCGACCACCTGGCGGGTAAAGGACTACGTTGCCCACCTCGCCTCGATCGACATCTATGTCGCGGATTGGTTCGAGCATCTTGCCGATGGCAAAAGATTCCGCGCCAGGAACGATGATGGCAGCTCGTTCAACATCGACACGTGGAACGAATCGCGAATCACCGAACGCATCGATGCTCCCCTTGATGACTTGTTCGGCGAGGCGGCCCGCCACCGTGAACGGCTCTGGAACGCTGTCGATAGGTTCTCGCCTCAGTTGCTCGACGAGCAGTTCAGCTTCCACGATTCGGACATAACGTACATTCGGTACCTCCAGCTCTGGGTGGCACATGACCCGGCACATTCGGTCGATATGCTTTGTGGGCTTTCGCCCGAAAGGCGCGACGCAGCGCTCGACGGTTGGTTGAAAAAGTACCGGATGTAGTCGATGGGCGAAGCGAAATCTGCTGAAATTCGTATCCGGCAGGCCCTATTCGATGAACTGCATGCAATCTGGGCATTGCAGGTCTGCCGTTCTCTGGTAGGCTGGTTATGGTTTCCTCGTTCCATCGCTCCCCGAAGAGCTCGTTCTCATGGCTTTCGATCGAATCGACGAACCGATACCCTTTCCGGAGGTCGTCGATGCCCTACACCGACAAAACCCTAGCTTGTTCCGATTGTGGCAACTCTTTCACGTTCACCGCGGGTGAACAGGAGTTCCACCAGTCCAAGGGATTCACCAATGAACCCCGCCGATGCCCGAACTGTCGTGGCGCTCGCCGTGAAAGCGGCGGCGGTGGCGGCGGTGGCTTTGGAGCCCGTCGTGAGATGTTCAGCGCTGTCTGTGCATCCTGCGGCAAAGAGGCCCAGGTCCCGTTCGAACCCCGTGGCGATCGCCCGGTCTACTGCCGTGACTGCTTCCAGCCCGCTCCGCGGTCTGGCGGCTACGGTGGCGGCGGCGGCGGTGGTGGCGGCGGTCGCGGCCGCTACTAGGCCCCGGCTCAGGCACCATTCAACAGTAGGCCCCAATCGCGCAAGGGATTGGGGCTTTCTGGCGTAGCAAACTTTCCGCGAGCAGCCAGCTATTTCAAAAAGGAAGCCGCGGAAGGTTTGGAGCGTGTGCGTGCTAATGTCCGGCCGGCGCTCCGGTCGAATGCGCTGCACCACCTCCTGCCGTGGCGCCCTCTTCCAGTGTCAGGTACGCATCGGCGAACGCTTCGTTTACATGCAGCACGCCGGCATTCAGCGTGGCGAACGGGTACGCGGGGGTGATTTCCGGCAGTGCGTCCGCCTGGGCCTGGGTGGTGACTACGCTGCCCGCGGGCACATACCGATTCTCGGGAACATTCACACCGATGATTTTCGCCCCCGGCTCGATCACAACGTTCTTGCCCACGGTCGCCTTGAATACCAGGGCTTGCATCCCTACAAACGTGTGGTCGCCCACCGCGGCCGGGCCATGCACCTGGGACTGATGTGCCAGCGAGACGCCCTTGCCGATGTAGACCGCGTACTTCTTCCCCGCGACCGTCACAAGGTTCTTCTCGATGGGCTTGCCACCCTTGAGTGTTTCAAGGGCGTGAAGCACGACGCCGTCCTGCACATTCGAACCATCGCCGATGACGATCGGTTGGCCCTCATCGCCGCGAATGCTGGCAAATGGCGCCACGAACACCGCT
>JANPDX010000573.1:0-1760 GCA_031431695.1 Dehalococcoidia bacterium | reverse complement strand
CGGATCTTCGGCAGGCTGGCGCGATACAAGGTGTCCTGGAACTTACGGGTGACGCGAGATGCCTCGAGGGGCGAACCGACGGTGTTAGCGAAGATGAGCCCTTGATCGTCCCAAGCTGGCCCGGCCGAGAGGCGCTGTTGCAGTTGATAGGCTCGCTGCCGCCTCAGGGCGGCCAAGGCCGTTGACCCGAGCCGCACCGAGCGACGGCCGGCATTGGTCTTAGGCTCGCCCATGACGACGCCGCGGCCTTTAATTCGATGAGCGGTTCGCTGGACAGTCAACTGCGCCCGTTCGAAATTCACGTCGACCCACTTGAGGCCGAGCAGTTCGCCGCGACGAAGGCCGGTCATTGCCGCGAGGGAATAGAGCGCGAATGAGGTCTCGTCCGGCGCCGCTTCGAGCAGTTTATTCACCTGGTCGCGATCCAATACTTTCATTTCGGCACGGGGGATGGCGGGTGGCCGCACGGCGTCGGCAGGGTTTCGAGGAATGAGATTCCAGAGCATTGCCTGTTTCAGGGCGCCGTGCAGGACCGCGTGCGTCCGGACGATCGTCGCCGGAGCGAGGCCGTTGTCAGCGAGTTTCTTGTAGAGCGCCTGAAGCTGCTGAGGCGTGACAGCCGACAGCTTCACCTTGCCAAGGTTGGGGGTGATGCGGTTTCGAATGATGAGTTCGTAGGACTCGTAAGTGGTTGGGCGAAGCGCGGGCCCGACGACATCGGTAAGCCATTGGCCGATATACGTGCCGAACGTCTGGTCGCGGGAGAGGACGTCGAGGCCCTGAGCCGAACGCTTCATCAGTTCGTCGGCGCGACTCTTCGTCTCCTGGCGCGTGCGCCCATAGACGGACTTGCGGTTGCCGTTCGGGAGGGTGAGTTTCGCCTCCCAGCGACCGTCGGCGCGCTTCAAGTAGGTGCCGTCACCGTTTCCTCGCTTAGCCATTCGAAATACCTCCGTTGATTAAGTCGAAGCGACCAGGAAATCGATATGCTGGCGCCCGTTTTTTGAGGACCGCCTGGCGACACCCCGCGGTACGGTGAGCCGGACAGTACTGGTAGGCGCGACCCGGGGTCGGCTCGGGTTCGAATACCTCGGCGCAATACCTGCACACGGCCCTGAGCGCGCGGTCGAAGACACGGAACAGGCGTTCCCAGAGGAGCGCGCGCAAGCTAACGGGCGCTATGTCGTAGCCAAACTGCCCATTGCGGAAACGAGGAGTTAGTTCCATTTCGAGCTGGAGGACTCGGAGTCCGTACTCGGCGAGGATATCGGCGGTCTTTTCTCTTTCGATGCCGGTTGGCCTGGAGGAAGTCGAACGCCAGGTTTCTGCCACGACGCGTATGTCCAACATGAGCTCATCAACCTGGATCGAGCGACGCGGGCATTTTCGGTTGAAGCCATTGGTGTATGTGGACGGTTGGAGCTGGCGAAGCGGGCCGAGTTTGTCAAGCAGCGCAACCAGTTCGTCTTCGAGCGGGGGAATCATTTTACCGAAGCGCGCCGCCACTCCGCGCGAAAGGGGATTGTTGGCGCGCCAGAAACGGTCCAGCCGGTCGAGCGCGTTGTCGACTTCAGGAAAGGAGCGGATCTCGTAGGGTTCGAGTTCGACCGTGGGCCGAAGGAATTGGGTGCCGTCCGGAGCGAGGAATGCTTCCCAGCGACCGCAGTGGATCCAACGCATTCGGACCTCGGTAACGAAAGAAGTGACGAAAGACTAAACGATTGAACCAGGAATGACAATCGGGATCGCGCTGGTCGTTG
>JANPDX010000572.1:0-8498 GCA_031431695.1 Dehalococcoidia bacterium | reverse complement strand
GTTGCCCCGATGGACCGGGCCCGGCCCTCAGTCCAAGACTGGCACGAACGCCTCCACAGCGGCCAGGGGATCGCCGTTCACTGTTGGGCGAGCGTAGGTCGCAGCCCGACACTGGCGGCGGCGCTACTGATTAACGCGGGTCTGCCCGTCGCGGTCACCTGGGCGCGAATCACGCTGGCCCGTGGCCGGGAGGTCCCTGACACCCTCGAACAGCGCCGCTGGGCCGCCAACTTCGCGAACGGTTCGAGCACCTGACCTGAACGTGACTGAGGAAAGTCTTTCCGCCTCAGTGGTCGCCGTGCCGTGGCCATGTTTCAATCAGTCCACGCGATTCCCCCGAATCGTGAATCGTGAATCGTGAATCGCCACTTGCCCAAACCTGACTACACCGCCCTCGACCTTGCACCGGCGCCCGCTGATCGCCCTTACATCCTCATGAACATGGTCATGTCGCTCGATGGCAAAGCCGTGGTCGAAGGCACCGAAAAGGGGATCGGCTCGAAGACGGACCAGCGCCTCATGCGCGAGCTTCGCGTCAATGCGGACATCGTCCTCAGCGGCGCAGGCACCCTCCGCGCGAGCGGGACGTCTTCACGCCTCGACGACACCGCCCTCGAACAGCTCCGGGTCGACCGCGGCAAGCCGCGCTTCCCCACGGCCGCGGTCGTCTCGGCAACAGGGGATCTCCCGCTGGAGAAGCTCTTTTTCACCGCTCGCGATTTCGACGCGGTGCTATTCCTCGCCGCCGAAGCGCCTGCTAAATGCCACCGCGCCGCCGAAGCGACGGGCCGTCCGGTCGTGGTGCTGCCCGGCGCTGAGTTGATACCCGCCATGCTGAAACACATGCGCCACCAGATGGACGCGGAGGTCCTCCTGGTCGAAGGTGGCCCAACGCTCAACGCCCAGCTATTCCAACTGGGCGTGGTCGACGAGTACTTCGTGACTCTCGGCCCGGTCATCGTCGGGGGCCGGGATACGAAGACTCCCGTCGGTGGCGAAGCATCGTTCGGCCGGGCCCAGCTTCCGCGATATGATCTGGTCTGGGCCGTGCCGAACTACGAGACCGGCGAGGTGTATTGCCGGTACCGGCGCGGCATTCCCATCCCTGCTCAGCCTTCGCCCTGAGCCCCCCGCTCCCGCGTTTCGCGAAGGTCCCTCTCGCTCGACGTCTCCTTCCTGGGGTGCGCCGCCTGGCGCTCGCGCTTCAGCGCCGCCTTCGTCTTCGGGCGCTCGACCATCGGCGAAGATTCCCGGGCGATGCGTTCACCCATGGTCGCGGCAGCGGCGTCCGCAGCCGCCTCGTTTGCCGCGGCGCCAGCGGGTATCACGCGCGCGGTTCGTCGCGCTTTCACGACCGGCGCGGCAACCACCTGCTCAACTTCTGGCGATGGCGTTTTCCCGTTTCGCGAGGCCGGCTTTCCTGCGGGCGCTACTGCCAAAATTGTCCCGGCGTGCTCAAGGATCGGGCGAAGGTACTGCCCGGTGAAACTGTTCGGGTTCCGGGCGACGTCTTCGGGCGTGCCGACGGCAATCAGTTCGCCGCCCCTGTCGCCGCCGTATGGCCCAAGGTCAATCAGGTAGTCCGCGGTCTTGATGACGTCGAGGTGGTGTTCGATGACCAGCACCGTGTTGCCGGCATCGGCCAGTCGCTCTAACACATGAAGGAGGTGCGATACGTCTTGGAAGCTGAGCCCCGTGGTTGGTTCATCAAGCACATACAGCGTCCGTCCGGTTGAGCGCCGGGAAAGCTCACTCGCGAGCTTGATCCGCTGCGCCTCCCCACCAGAGAGCGTGGTGGCGGGCTGCCCGATGTGGATGTATCCAAGTCCCGTGGCTTCGAGCGTGTCCAGGATGCGTTTCACGCGCGGAAAGCGTTCGAAGAACTCGGCCGCCTCCGAAACGGTCATGTTCAGCACTTCGGCGATGTTCTTCCCGCGAAACAAAATCTCCAGTGCCTCGCGGTTGTAACGCTTGCCATGACAAATCTCGCAGGGCACCGTCACGTCCGGCAAGAACTGCATCTCGACGACCTTATAGCCGTCGCCCTTGCACTCCTCGCACCGCCCGCCCTTCACGTTGAAGCTGAACCGCCCCGGGCCATAGCCTCTTGCCTTGGATTCCGGCACCGACGCGAACATGTCGCGGATGATCCCGAACGCACCGGTATATGTCGCCGGGTTCGAACGCGGTGTCCGCCCAATCGGGGACTGGTCGATGTCGACGATCTTGTCAACGTGTTCGAGTCCTTCGACCGTATCGTGGATGCCCGGCCGCTGGCGGCCGTTGTGGAGGACGTTCACGGCCCGCTTCACAAGGATCTCGTTGATCAGTGATGACTTCCCCGATCCAGAAACACCCGTCACGGCCACGAACATACCAAGTGGGACATCAACCGTGAGGTCGCGCAGGTTGTTTTCCCGAGCACCACGCACACGGATGACCTTTCCGTTTCCAGCGCGGCGTTCTTTTGGCACCGGAATCTCACGCTGCCCGGAGAGATACGCCCCGGTAATGCTTCCTTCAGCGGCCTTGATCGCCTCGATGTCGCCTTCAGCTACGACATAACCACCGTGTACGCCCGCGCCAGGGCCCATGTCGATGATCCAATTCGCGGCCCGCATCATCGCCTCGTCGTGCTCGACGATGAGCACCGTGTTCCCGAGGTCCCGCAGCCGTTCGAGGGTCTTGATGAGCCGGTCGCTATCGATCGGGTGCAGACCAATGGAAGGCTCGTCGCAGATGTACAACACGCCCATGAGCGCCGACCCAATCTGCGTCGCCAACCGGATGCGCTGCGACTCCCCTCCCGAAAGCGTCCCGCTCACTCTGTCCAACATCAGGTACTCAAGACCAACGTCGACCAGGAACTCGAGCCGCCCCCGAATCTCCTTCAGAATTTGGAATGCGATGGTTTGTTCGCGCGTGTTGAGCGGTGTCTCGGGCGAAGCAAGGCGGTCGAACCAGGCTCGCGCCTTCGTGATGCTGAGGTTCGTGACCTCCACGACGGGCTTGCCGTCGATCAGCACGCCGAGGGCTTCTTTCCTGAGCCTGCGGCCTTTGCAATCGGGGCAGGGCACCGAGCCCATGTACTTCTCGATTTCGGTCCGGATGTAGTCGGAGTCCGTCTCCTTGTACCGCCGCTGAAGGTTCGTCACGACGCCTTCGAACTTCGTGTCGTACGTTTGCGTCCGTCCGTACTGGTTCGTGAACTGCAGCTTGAGAGTCTTCGCGCCCGTGCCGTACATCACGGCGTTGAGTTGCTGTTCGTTGAGCTCCGAGATGGGCTGGTCGATACCGAATCCCTGGTCCGCAGCCACCGCTTCCAACTGGCGCATGTACCAACCTGCCACGCTTGGGGATTTCGACCACGGTTCCACCGCGCCGTTCGCGAGCGTCTTCGTCCGGTCTGGTATCACGAGGCTCGGGTCGATCTGCATCTCGACGCCGAGGCCTGTGCACTTGGGACACGCCCCATGCGGACTGTTAAACGAGAAGGTCCGCGGCTCAATCTCTCCGATGGAGGTGCCGTCGTACGGACACGAAAAGTGTTCCGAAAAGATCCGCTCGGGCTCGTTCCCGGCTACCTGCGCGACAAGCATCACGCCCTGCCCGACCTTCAGCGCCTGTTCCACTGAGTCCGCAATCCGCGATGTCGCGGTTGGGTCGCTGCCGGGTTCTGGTACCACCAGCCGGTCGATGACCACATCGATGTCGTGGCGTTTCTTCTTGTCCAGGGCGATTTCTTCGTCCAGGTCGCGCACTTCGCCGTTGATCCGTACGCGCACGAAACCGGCGCGCCGGGCCTCATCGAAAATGCCGGTGTGTTCGCCTTTCTTCGCCCGCGCCACCGGTGCCAGCAGCAAGAGTCTCGATTCCGGCGGGTACGCCAGCGTTGCATCGACAATCTGCTGCACCGTTTGACGCTCAATCGGGCGGCTGCACTCCGGGCAATGTGGCCGGCCCGCTCGGGCCCACAGCAGTCGCATGTAGTCGTAAATCTCTGTGACGGTGCCGACCGTCGATCGCGGGTTGTTGGAGGTTGATTTCTGGTCGATCGAAATCGCTGGCGAGAGCCCGTCGATGTGGTCCACATCTGGCTTCTCCATTAGCCCCAGGAACTGACGGGCATACGCCGAAAGCGATTCCACGTAGCGCCGCTGACCTTCGGCATAAATCGTATCGAAGGCCAACGACGACTTTCCCGAACCCGAAAGTCCGGTTATCACGACCAGTTCATCCCGAGGGATGCGCACGGTGATGTTCTTGAGGTTATGCTCGCGAGCGCCGCGGACGAGGATGTGGTCGAGGGGCAAGAGTCGTTCCCGGAGTGCGATTTGGCCGATGGCTCGGGCTAACAAGTGTAGCCGGGCCGAGCGCCAACGGCAGTGAGTCTAGCAGCAATAGAACGAGTGTTCTAGACGACTTCCGGCGTACTCCTGTCAGGAGCCGCCGGGGTGAATGGTCTTTGGCGTGCCACCCCCGATTGCATCCTTTCTAGCATGGTAAACTCAAGGGGTGAACATCGAGAATGCCGCCCGACTGACGTTTGAACTCAACGAAACCGGCATCGTAATAATGATGATGAACCTCAAGCGCCGGCATCCCGATGCCTCGGAAACCAAAATTCGGCAGTTGCTGTTGGCATGGCTCCGAGAACGTCCCGGAGCACCGATTGGTGACGCCGACGGTGTGCCTTCGAGTCGCTTCGACATCCGATGAACGTCCTCGAGTCGCTTGCAATCGCGGTCAAAGAGTTAGCCTCGGCCAAGGTTCGCTATGCCCTTGTGGGCGGTCTTGCCGTCAGTGTCCGGACCGAGCCGCGATTTACCCGGGATGCAGATCTGGCAGTCGCTGTTGCCAGTGATGCCGAGGCAGAAACGGTGATTCGAAATCTTCTGAGGTCCGGCTTCCGGCTTCTCGCAAGCCTTGAACAGGAAACCACAGGCAGGCTTGCCACCGTGAGGCTCATAGCGCCCAGTCCAGGCGACGATGGCGCCGTGGTTGACTTCCTCTTCGCGTCATCCGGCATTGAAACAGAAGTAGTCGATGGAGCGACCGTGGAGGAGATCGCTCCGGGCATTTTGATCCCTGTCGCTTCGACCCCACATCTCATAGCCATGAAGCTCCTCTCCGAAAGGCCTTCACGACCACAGGACGCGGGTGATCTGTTGGCACTCCTGGGCGCGGCGGATTCCCAAGACTTGGAGACGGTTTCAAAGGCGATTGAGTTGATAGCCAACCGTGGCGCAGGACGCGAAAAGGATCTCCAGGCAACGTTCCGCAAGTTCATCGCCCTGGCAGCCGAAGCCAAACCTTAGCCCAGACGCACCAGCGTCCGCCCCTTCACCTTGCCTTCGAGGATCTCCGCGCAGACCGCCGCCACTCCGTCCAGATCCGTCTCGACGGCAATCGAGTCCATCAAACCTCGCGGCTTCAGGTCCTTGCCCATCCGAGCCCAGACATGTTGCCGCTTCGCCATAGGGCACATCACCGAGTCGATCCCGAGCAGGTTCACACCGCGCAGAATGAACGGGAAGACCGTCGTCGCCACACTGGTCCCACCGGTTAGCCCGCTGAGCGCGATGCCGCCGCCATACTTCACCGTTCGAAGCAGGTATGCGGTTGTTGCTCCTCCCACCGGGTCCACCGCCGCGGCCCAGCGCTCTCCCTCCATCGGGCGGCTGCTCTCCGCGCTCACGTCTTCGCGGGACAGAATCTCCGTTGCTCCGAGCGAACGCAGGAAGTCATGCTCGCTTGCCTTGCCCGTACTCCCCGCCACGGCGTACCCCAACTGCGCGAGCATGTTCACGGCGGTGCTGCCAACGCCGCCTGTCGAGCCCGTCACGAGCACCGGCCCCTGCTCGGTTCGAAGCCCGTTGTGCTCCAACGCCTCGACCGACATCGCCGCCGTCATCCCGGCGGTGCCGAGCGCCATCGCTTCTTTGGTCGTCAGCCCTTCCGGCAGTGGCATCACCCACGCGGCCGGGATTCGCGCCAGTTCGGCGAACCCGCCGGGGTGGGCAATGCCAACGTCATATCCGTTGACCACTACTTTGCTGCCCTTCACGAACCGGCTATCGGTCGATTCGAGCACGGTACCCGCCAGGTCCACGCCTGGGACCATCGGATAGCTGCGAATCACGCGCCCCGTTGGGCTGAGCGCGAGCCCGTCCTTGTAGTTAATCGAGCTCCACTCGACTTTGATGGTCACATCGCCTGGCGGCAGATCGGATTCGCCGAGTTCTTTTGTGGAGACGCTGAACGCGTCTCCCTGCTTTTCGATGACGATGGCGCGGTATCCCAAATTGAAGGCTCCCCGGAAGTAGTGAACGAAGCCTGCTGCCCGCATCACAAACCGGCAAGTGCCGCGCCCCTATACTGGCGCCACTCCTCCGAGGTTGCCGTATGACCGCTATCGCCGAAACCATGCTCCAGTCCGAACTCCACGACCTCGTCGTCCCCTTGCTCGAACGCTGGAAGGTGCCCGGCGTCAGCATCGCCACCTGGAACGATGGTGAAGTCCAGTCCGCCGCCTTTGGCAAGGCGAACGTCGAAGCCGGCCACGATGTCACGCCCGATACCCTCTTCCAGATCGGCTCGATCTCGAAAGTCTTCACCGCCACCGCGGTGATGCAATTGGTCGATGGCTGGCGCATCGACCTCGACGCCCCCGTGACCCGCTACCTACCCGACTTCCGGCTGAGCACCGCGGAGGCCACCGATGGGTTGCTCGTGCGTCACCTCCTCACCCACTACAGCGGGTTCTGGGGCGACGACTTCTCCGCCCGTGGCTTTGGCGACGACGCCCTTGGCAAGGCTGTCGCCGCCCTCGCCGGGATCCGCCAGCTGACCGCGCCCGGCGAGTCCTGGGCGTACTGCAATGCCGGCTTTCAGGTCCTCGGCGCCATCCTCGAAAAGTTCCACAACAAGCCTGCTGAAGACGTTATCCGCGACCGCGTGTTCAAGCCCCTCGGCCTCGAACGCTCGACCTTCAAGCCGGAGGAAGCCATCACGCACCCCGTCGCCGTCGGCTACAACACCCTGACTACGGACGAACCTGAGGTCGCCCGGCCGTACGCCATCACCCGTGCCATGGCGCCCGCGGGAGCCATCATCGGTACCGTCGGCGACCTCCTGAAGTTCGCCGCCTTCCACATGGGCGACGGCAAGGCCGGCGACCGCCGCGTGCTCTCGCCCGGCGCCCTGTCCGAAATGCAACGCCAGCAGGTCACGGCCGCAAACATGGCGCCCGCGTGGGGCCTCGGCTGGTGGATCCAGGACGCCTCTGGGACGAAGACCATCGGCCACGGCGGCTCCACGAACGGCCAGCGCGCGAACCTCGTCCTCATCTCGGAACGGCGGCTGGCCATCGCGAGCCTGACCAACGGCAGCAACGGTTCCGCCGTGAACCGGGCCATCGAGCGCCACCTGTTGCGCCACTTCGGTACTCCCCGATCGGACCCCGAAGAAGGCCACCTGCCCGATGCCGCGATGCAAGCCTTCGCCGGCCGTTACCACAGTCCCGGCGCTGACCTGACCCTGGGCATCGAAAGTGGCCGCCTGACAATCGACACCTTCGCTCGCAACGCCCTCACCGGCGCCGAATACAACGCCCCGCGTCGGCATGCTGTCCCAATCGGTGACCATGAGTTCGTCATCAAGGACACCGAAATGGAAGGCTCGCGCTTCGACTTCCTCATGAACACTGACCAGTCGGTCCGCTTCCTGCGCCTCGGTGGCCGCCTCTACGACCGGGTTGGGTAGTTCCCCGAAATCACCACCGAATTCGAGCCCTGATAGCCAGGGAGCGGCTACAGGTTCGGCTTGCGCGGGAATCAAGCGTGCAAACTTCAGGCCGTCAGCGGGCAGTTGCCGGGGGGTTAACCCGTCCGGTCGCTGTCGCTCGCGGCTCGTTGGGCGAAGCCACGACTGGTCGGAGTCGTTTGTGGATTTCGCCCGAAGGAACGTGGAAAACATTTTTTTCGCGTTTTGAGGGCGTTCGAGCGCGTTCGGAGCGCGTTGTGAGCGCGATGGCTTCACGTTCCACGTTAGATTCGGAACGTCGGGCGAACGTTAGCGCCTAAGGCCCGCAGCACGGGCCTCTGGCGCCGGGCATCCATGGCCGTCGTGGCCGGGACCGCGTTTCCGGGTTGTGTTTGCGCGCATGCGGGGAGGGTGCGGGTTGAGGGCGGGGAGGTGGAAGGGGTGGTTGGCAGTGTGTGGCCCCAATTCATCCGCGTCGAACGCGGACC
Source organism: Dehalococcoidia bacterium (assembly GCA_031431695.1). Classification (GTDB taxonomy): domain Bacteria; phylum Chloroflexota; class Dehalococcoidia; order Tepidiformales; family Tepidiformaceae; genus Amarobacter. The sequence goes on along the minus strand of JANPDX010000572.1, from coordinate 246 downwards.
GCGAGCGGGCCGGCCAGCACGGGCCGATTGTTGTGGCTCTGGACCGACGGCACAATCCAGACCCACGGCCAGGGTTGGCCGCAACCGTCGTTCAGCAGCGCACCGCTCCGCGATCCTTCCCCGGAAGGACGGCCCGCACTGGCCCGCTGGCGCCCTTAAGCCACCCTTAACCCACCCTTAACCCAATGCGGTTTGTTATGGTTCCTGATTCTAACGGTCGCCTAACGACATAAACCCTTACAAAGG
>JANPDX010000571.1:0-4898 GCA_031431695.1 Dehalococcoidia bacterium | reverse complement strand
CCATGAGGCTGAGCAGGCCAACGGTCTTGAGCGCGACGGTCTTGCCGCCCGTGTTCGGGCCTGTGATGACCACTGCCGCATAGTCGCCGCCGACATCGATGCTGGTTGGCACCACGTCACCGCGAAGAAGCGGGTGGCGGCCCCGAACGATCGACGTGGCGCCGGAAGGCTTGAACCAGGTGTGAACCTCCCCAGGGGGCGGGAGTGCGGCCTTCATCTTTCGCCCGAGTTTGGCCTTGCTGGAAATTACATCCAGCATGCCCAGCGCCATGACCGAACGAGTCGCTGCGTCACTCATTTCTCCCAGGATCGCCGAGAGCCGCTGTAGTACGCGCCGAATTTCGCGTTGTTCGGCCAGTTGCAGTTCTCGCACCTGGTTTCCGGCTTCGACCACGGCCATTGGCTCGATGAAGACGGTCGCCCCGCTTGAAGAAACGTCATGGACGATGCCATGCACTTGCCCGCGATAGTCCGCTTTGATTGGAATGACCTTGCGCCCGTTCCGCTCTGTCAGCAGCCCTTCCTGGGCCACCCCGCGCCGAATTGCGTCCGCGAGAGCCGCCTGGACGCGTTGATCCAACCGGCTCTCGGCTGTGCGAAGTTCCCTGCGGGTGGCCGCGAGTTGCTCGCTGGCGCCATCGGCAACGTCCCCTCGTGGCGATATCGCGCGGTCAACCTCGTCCGTGAACCGGCGGAAGTCTCCGCAATCGTCCGCGACGAGGCCGAGACGCGGGATCCGGTCGCGCACTTTCTCGATCACACTGTGGGCTTTTCGCCCCGTACGGAGGGTCTGCGCGGCCTCCGCAAGGTCTCCGGGTTCGAGTACCTGCCCTATCGCCGCCGCATGAATGTGCGATCGGATGTCGTGGGCGCCGGCGAAGGGCACATCAATGCCGAGCTGATCGAGCAGCCGCATTTCGGCAGTCTGCGATTGAAGCTCGAACGCGCGGGCGTAATCAGCTTCTGGACGAACGGACTTCACCAGCTCCCGCCCAAGGCTGAAGGCGGCTTCACCCGCGAGCAGGTTCAGTACCTTCTCAAATTCGAGAACGCGAAGAGCATGATCGTCCACGCAATAAGCGTAGAGCGGCCGGGGGCACGAAAACAGCGGATTCGCGCCTCGAAGGGGGCTTTCGTATGCTGTGCCATCGACGCTCGCTAGAGAAGTACAAGGCAACGCGAATGTTTTCAAAGGTTCTGGTGGCCAACCGCGGAGAGATCGCGCTGCGCATCGTGCGCGGCCTTCGGGATCTTGGTGTCAAGTCCGTGGCCGTGTATTCCGAGGTAGATAGCCTCTCTCAACACGTGCGTTACGCGGATGAGGCGCACCCAATCGGTGCGGCTGACGCGCGGGACAGCTACCTCAATGGCGACAAGATCATCGCGGTCGCGAAGGCGTGCGGCGCCGAAGCCATCCACCCGGGATACGGTTTCCTGGCGGAAAACGCGGACTTCGCGGAAGCGTGTATCGCGGCCGGGCTAACGTTCATCGGCCCTTCCCCCGAATCGATTCGACTCCTTGGCAACAAGATTGCAGCTCGCAGGATTGCGGAAGAGTGTGGTGTCCCTGTACTCCCGGGCAGCCCAGAGGTCTCGTCAATCGAAGAAGCGATGGCGTACGCCAGCACCATCGGCTACCCAGTGATGGTAAAGGCTGCGGCAGGCGGTGGCGGTCGTGGTATTCGGCTCATCAACTCCGCAGCCGAGTTCCCCGAAGCCGCCGCCCGCGCGATGCAGGAGGCCCAGGCGGCATTCGGGAGCTCCGTCATTTACGTCGAAAAGAATCTTCAGCGGGTGCGGCACATCGAGGTGCAGGTCATCGCGGACAAGTTTGGCAACGCCGTAGCGGTCGGTGAACGCGAGTGTTCCATCCAGCGCCGCCACCAGAAGATCATCGAAGAGTGCCCGAGTATTGCCGTTTCGCCCGAGCTCCGGCGCTCCCTCAGCCGAGCCGCAATCCGTATTGCTCGGGCGGCGAATTACCATAACGTCGGCACGGTTGAGTTTCTGCTTACCCAATCGGGGGAGTACTACTTTCTTGAGATGAATACGCGGCTCCAGGTTGAGCATCCGGTGACCGAGATCGTAACCGGGACGGACCTGGTCAAGGACCAAATCCTGGTAGCCGCGGGCGAAGAGCTTCCCTACGACGAAGCGGATCTGTTGACGCGCGGCTGGGGCATCGAGTGCCGCATTGTTGCAGAGGACCCATTCAACAACTTCCTTCCCTCGGTTGGGCGAATCGTTCTCGCGCGGGAACCGGCCGGGCCGGGCATACGTGTGGAAAGCGCACTCTACGATGGCATAGAAGTAACCCCCTACTACGACTCGCTGCTGGCCAAGGTGACCGCCTGGGGCAGAAATCGTGAAGGTGCCCGCGCTCGCATGAAGCGTGCCCTCGCCGAATTCAGAGTGGTAGGCGTCGCAACTAATATCCCCTACCTGCAGCAGATCCTGGATCACCCGGATTTCGTGCGTGGCGCGATCGACACCGGTTTCCTGGATCGCAACCAGGTCTTCGCCGAGGAGCCCCTGGCCGAGCAACGCGAGATCGCACAGATCGCCGCGCTTCTGCTGGTTACCGGCCCGGGAACGGAGTATTCAGAGGTTGCATCCGTTGCCCCGCCAACCAATGGATTCCGGACCAACGGACCCCGGGGAAACGGTTCACGATGGCGGACAAGAATGGCGGGGCTCGAACCTGTGAAGGCGATGGGACGATGGCCGAAAAATATCTAATCCGCGATGCAGACACTGAAAGCGAGTGGGAAATCGACCGCGCCGAGTCAGGCATCCGCGTGCGGCTTGCCGGCACCGACACCTGGAAGACCGTCGAGTTGCAGTCGGTGGGTGATTCGTCGCTGTATCTCCTGATGGTGGATAACCATCCCGTCGAATTGTTTCTCCAACGCCGGCGCGGTGGCGCGCACGCGACGATTGGACGCCACGCGTTTGATTACGATGTTGAACGCTGGCGCGCACAGTCCGCGAGAACAGCCGGCCGCAAGGAAGTTGGAGGCCCTCGCCGTATCACAGCGCCGATGACCGGAGTGATCCTCGAGGTGCGCTGCTCGCCCGGAATGTCAGTGCAGGCTGGCGACGTCCTGCTCGTTATCGAGTCGATGAAGATGAACAACGAGCTCCGTTCACCGGCTGCGGGCGTCGTTGAGCAAGTCCCGGTGACGGTCGGTAAGCGCGTAACGGCGGGAGAACTGCTGGTGGCGCTGCACGTCAACAGCAATGGCTTAGCTCCGCCTCCAGCTTGACCCTCGGATGCAGCGGTCGGTACGTTATCTCGTGGCTGTGCTAGACGGGGAGCTAGCGGTGCCCTGTACCCGCAATCCGCTTTAGCGGGGTTGAATCCCTGCTCGAGGGCCGAGGCGCTGGGGACTGTCCCTGCCAAAAGACGTTGACGACCTGGTCCTGCGCGGCGAAACACTTCGAACCTGGTCAGGTCCGGAAGGAAGCAGCCATAAGGAGCCCGTTTCGGGTGCCGCAGGTACACCGGGTCTGAGTCTGCTGGTAACGGATAAGCCGAGTTCCAGGTTCGACAGCAGGTGCACAGCCAACACTTTCAAGAATCCGCCACGTAGGCGAACGAATACCCAAATACCGCGGTAGCCCATGCCCCCCGCTCGTCAGTCCGGCCCCCGCCCGCGCAAAGCGCTCGGGCAGCACTTTCTTCGAGACACCGGTGTTCTTCAAGACATCGCCAACAACGTGCGCTGCCCGCATGGCGGAGTCGTGTTGGAAATCGGCGCCGGCACAGGCCAACTCACGGAGTTTCTCCTCGATGCCGGCCACGATGTTATCGCGCTCGAAATTGAAGAGCGCCTTGTCCGCCACCTGGAGCGCAGGTTCGAGGGCCGTCCAAACCTGAGGATCGTTCCTGGCGATGCGCGACTGATCGATGTTGCCAGTGTCGTCCCACGGGGTGTGCCCTATGTGGCCGTGGGCAATTTGCCGTACTTCGCCGCGAACCCGATCATCCGGCACTTCCTGGAGGCTGCCCCGCGCCCGCTGGAACTGGTGGTTATGGTGCAGCGAGAAGTCGCTCGCGAACTTGCCGCCAGGGCCGGCGATTGGTCGCTCCTCACCATTTCCGTGCAGGTCTACTCCGAACCGAGCCTCCTGTTTGACGTTCCCCCGGAAGCATTCGATCCTCCGCCGGCCGTTGTTAGCTCGGTCGTTCGCCTCACGATTCGCCCCGAGCCGCTCGTGCCCGACGCTCGCAACGCGGAGTTTTTCGAGTTCGTTTCCAAGACGTTCCGGAATCCTCGGAAACAGATCCACAACGGGCTCAGTCGTGGTGTTTGGCTGCCACCGGAGGGTGCGCGCGAGGCCCTGCTCCGGGCCGGTATCGAACCGTCACGCCGACCTGAAACGCTCGATGTCCAGGATTGGCTTCGGCTCATGGACACCTGCGCGGAGGTACGGGCGAATGTCTGAGGTCTTGCGCGGGGTCGCGCACGCCAAGGTCAACCTCGTCCTTGAGGTTCTTGGTGTCCGCCCGGATGGCTACCACGAGATTGACACGGTCCTTCAGGAACTCGAACTCGGAGACCGAGTGGAACTGCGCCCGGCTGGCGCGTGGGGCATCCGGGTCTCCGGGCCGTTTGCCTCAGGCACTCCCTCGGACGAGACGAATCTCGCGCTCAGCGCGGCAAGGCTCCTCGGAGAACGTTCCGGGCACGATCACGAGGCGTTCCAAATACACCTCCACAAGAACATTCCGGCCGCCGGAGGCTTTGGCGGTGGGACCTCGGACGCAGCGAGAGTCCTGACGTTGCTTGCGGGACACTGGCCAGGCATCTCGTCCGAACTCATCGGCGAGGTCGCAAATGCCCTCGGCAGCGACGTCCCGTTCTTCCTTGTAGGCGGAACCGCACACGCCACGG
>JANPDX010000570.1:0-3309 GCA_031431695.1 Dehalococcoidia bacterium | reverse complement strand
CGCCTACGTCTCCATCATTTCGACGGCGACCATCCGCGCGCTTAGCGAGGCTGGTGGAGTGGAAAACGACCACCGTCGCTTCCGCATGAATTTCGTGGTGGAGATGGGCGACGAGCCGTTCGCCGAGAACGCCTGGGCAGGAAAGGCAGTGACGATTGGCGGTGCGACCATCGCCGTCCACGAGCCCGACCGGCGTTGCAACATGATCACGCTCCACCCTGAGACCGGCGAGTCGACGCCTGCGGTCCTAAAGAAGGCCGGGGAGTTGAATAACGCCTGCGCCGGAATGTACTGCTCGGTCCTCGTTGAGGGGCGAGTCGCCGTGGGTGATTCAGTCACCGTCTCGAGCTGAGCCACCGCGAAGCGAGTCCCGCGACGACAGACCCGGTTAGGCCCAGTCCGAGGTCGCCAAGCGTGTCCTCGTAGGCGGTCGTAAGTTCTGGCGAGTCGCGGATGAACGTCCAGTATTCGAGCAATTCCCAGATGATCGCGGTGGCCGCACCGAAGCCGATGCACAGGCCTGCGAGCACCCAGCCGGAATCTATGCGCGGCCTAACTAGAGCAGCAAATGAGCCACTGAGCAGGATCCAGTTGAAGAAATGGTTGGCGTCATCCCACCATTCCACGCTGTCGTAGAGGTCCAGCGCGTTGCCGGCCGTGTCGATGAAGAACGGTAGCGTCCAGAGTACGTCGGCAAGCACCGGGAACTCCCGCGTGCGGAACTGAAGCCACCACGCGGCTGGAATGATGAGTGTTGCCAGCGGGTACGCGATTGCGCGGGAGCCGAACGCCTTGCCTTCGAACTGCGGCAGGTCGGGGAACAACACCGCGGTGAGCAGGAGCGCCGTCAGCCCAATTTTCAGGGCAACGTCGAAACCCAGCAGTGTTCGCTTCATCGAGTGGAACTGTAAAGCGCGTCGGTTCATTGGGCTCTTACGCATCGCGGGGGCGTTGGCGCCGGTCTCGGATGGCGAAGAATCCCCAGAAGCCGACTCCCGCGGCCGTATATGCGGCGAACGCTGCGAGAACACTGAGCGAGGAAGCCTGGCGCACGCTTTCGAAGCCCGAAGCTTGCGAATTCAGGAGCACGTGCCACACCAGGAACGCAGTGACCAGCACGAGGGCAATCCAGATACGCCGATTCCAGCGGTAGATCTTCGCGCCGTCCATGACGTCGAGGGGGATCAGGTTCACAAAGAGACCTTCCAGACCGCCGACGAAGACGATGATCGCGACTCCTTGCAGAATTTCCGCGAACAGATCTCCGGAAGCGGCCCGCAAAGGAGCGAGCACCAACCAGCAGAGGACGCTCAGGGCCAGACAAGCCACAACGGGAACAACGAGTGCCCTGCCTTCATGGCGCTCGTTTCGCCCTGCCGTATCCATCACAACGCACGAGGCAGCGAAGCCATAAATGACGCCCGGGTGGAGGTTGAGCAGCCGAGAGGACGCCACGCAAATCACCGCGACCACCAGCGAGAACGGATACGCGCGCACCGTTGCGGCAACGCCGAGCGTGCTCCTTCGCGACCACGCCTCCAGCCCGGAGTAGAACGAACCGACTGCCCCTACGCCAAGCACGACGCTGGTGAACAAAACGAAGCTTGCCCGGTTCCAGCCGAAGCTCGGCTCAAGCAATCCGTAGATGAACCCGGTGCCGGCAAGGACGATAGCCCATGTGGCCACACCCAGGGCGCCCGCGCCGCTCGCGGCGAGGCGAGGGGCGCGTACTCGGGGTCGAATCCGCCGGGTCCAGGCACTAACTTCCTCGCGATGCTGCTGCAACGTTTGGTTGAACAGCACGGAACTAAAGAAGACCCAGACCGTCATGCCCGCCAGAACCACGTTGGTTGAGACCACACCGGGGTCGGTGGAGATGTCTCCTGGATCGGGAACATCGCGGAAGAACTCTGGGAGCCTCGTTTCAGGCGTGGACGTCGAGGCAGCTAGAACCGGCGCCTGAGTGGGTGATGCCGGGACGGGCGTTGAAGTTGCGGTTGCCGTGGCGGTCACGGGCGCGGATGAGGCGGTGGCGGATGGCACGCCGGTCGCCGAAGCTGCAACCGATGGTGTTTCCTGGACGGCGGTTGGACTGACCCCAGAAGGGGAGGCGGTCGGCGTCGCGCCGGCAGCAGTTGGGGCGGGCGTTTGCGCAATTGGCGTCGGAGTCGAAGGCGCCGCCGTGGGCGTGGCCGTCCCTACATGTACAAACAGCACGGGAATGTTGGGAAGGACGACGGGCAGCCCGGTCGGCGTGTTGAACTTCCACAAGACGACATAATCTCCGGGGGATCTGTAGGTGTGCGAATGCCGTTGCGGCGGCCAGGAGTACACGTCATCCCCGCAACTAACGATCGTCAGAGGTTGGCCGCCGCTGCCGTCGCCCCAGTCCAACGAGCTGGTCAGTTCATTCGGGACGACGACCTCGTTGCCGTCGAACGCCATCACCACCAAGAGCGGGGCGGGGCCCTGGACAGAGAAGCCATCCGGGGCGGGGGTTACCGCCGTCGGAAACGTGATGTCGTCGGTGGGGTTATCGGAACAGACGGCACCCGCCGTCCTGTGGAACGGCGCGAGCCCGGCGATCAGGCAAAGCGCAAGCGTCGCCAAGGGGATGGCCGCCGCCAGTGCCGGCAGTTCACGGATGCGCCACGTTGGTTTCTTCATGAGTGCGGGACGCTAGCCCTCCCGGCTCGGAAAAGCAACCACGACATGCGAAAAGGCCCGCTGTGTGCGGGCCTTTTCGGGAAGTTGTTTTGGTGGAGACGCGGGAGAGTTGAACTACGGCTGGTGGGCCGCTGGAGTCCGCACGGAGCCGCAATTCGTATCTACGGGCCCGCTTGCTTGCCGCTCGAAACCGCTAGTCTCCGCTGGGAATGTGGGGAGAAATGTGGGGAGAACCATGACTAGGGAGGCTTGGGCACATAGACCCAACCGGTGTCTCGGAGTTCGCCCGTGGCGTCAGTCCAAGTAAGACGCATTCGGACTTTGGTAGGGTTTTGTTCTAGGGCGCAGTCTCCGGCTGGCCACTCCCCTTCCATCGGAATCTCCCAGTCCGATTTCATCTGGGCGAGGTCGTTCGGGCCGATAGTAGGGTGATTGCGGTGGGCATCATGGTTGTCGAATCTGAAGGCAACGACGTTCGAGGCTACGCTCGCCCCAAAATTTCTGACCTCTAACCCGTTCGTTCCCGACCATCGCAACATCTGTAGGTCAGCCTTGAGTGAAGCCGAACGTTTCTCCTCTTCGAGCTCAATGCCACGCATCGCCGCGGTTGCGGACTTTCGGGCCGACTCGGCTGCGTCCTCG
>JANPDX010000569.1:0-6594 GCA_031431695.1 Dehalococcoidia bacterium | reverse complement strand
GTTCAGGATGCCGACGCCATAGAGCCGGTCGGGGTACGCCTTGCAATAGTCCGAAAGCCACTGGTTGTATGTTTTCATGCAGGCGTCGCGGAGTTCCAAATCCTGCAGGCCGACAAGCGAAAGCGTCCGCTGGGGGAAGATAACGTCCTTGTCAACGCCCTCGGCGTCCAGATCCTTAATCCGCTCCTTCACGTCGCTCATCCCCGGGCGGCCCTCGACGAGCATCGTGTTCAATCCAGGCACATCGAGCAGCCGGCCCTCCGCTTCGAGGTGCGAGAAGCCGTTCTCGTCGTAGTACAGCTTGGGTGCGCGGTTCTTGAAACGTTCCGGCAGGCGATCCTTCCAGAGGTCGCAGGTCTCCATGATGTGGCTGTCGGCGGAGACAACGACTGTCCCCTTCGGTAGCGCATCGCCCTGGGGCGGGATTTCGCGTTCGCGCGGCCAGGCAATCGTCGCGCCGGCGGCAGATGGATACGAAGTTACGGCGGGGATGGACATGGCGAGCCTCCGGGGTTGGCGAGATTATGCCTCAAACCGCAAAAGGAACTGAACCTCTCACGTCCAGTCTCTCATCCCTTACCGCCTGCCCTGTATAGTTAGCCCCATACGAAGTACCCGTCCCGGAGGCACCCCATGACTACAACCGAAACCGCCCTCAGCGGAAAAGTTCACGCACTTCTGCTCAACCAGATCGAACGCGGCGCCCAGCTTGGTACGCAGGTCTGCGCCTACCGCAACGGCGAAGTGATCGTTGACACCTGGGCCGGCGAGATGGGCCCGGAGGACTCCCGGCCAGTCCAGGCCGACACCCTGTTCAGCAGCTTTTCGACCACGAAAGGCCCGGCCGCCCTCGCTCTGCACATCCTCGCCGACCGCGGCATCATCGACTACTCAGCACCCGTCGCGAAGTACTGGCCCGCATTTGGCGCCCATGGCAAGGACAAGCTCACAGTCGCCCAGGCGATGAGCCACCAGGGCGGACTGCACGCCGCACCATCGCTCGAAATCACGCTCGATTGGGAACGCGGCCTCGATTACATTGCCAACGGCGTTCCCGCCTGGGAGCCTGGCACGGCGACCGGCTACCACGCCCTCACCTATGCGTGGGTCGTAGGCGGCATCGTCCAGCACGCCAGCGGCCGCCACATCAAGGACGTCATCCGGGAAGAGATAGCGCGCCCGCTCGGTATCGAAAACGAAATGTACGTCGGCATTCCGGATGGCCTCGAAGACCGCCTCGCGACGCTCCAGAATCCTCCCGTTCCCACGCCCGAAGAAGCCGCGAAGAGCCCATTGGCGATGCTTCCAAAGGACCACGACTTCTTCAAGGCGATGCCGCAGGATAGCTCGTTGGACTTCAATGACATGGCCGTTCGCAAGGCATGCATCCCTTCGGCAAACGGCCACTTCACTGCTCGGGCGCTCGCCCGAATCTACGGGGCACTCGCGAATGGCGGCCAGATCGGTGGCGTTCGCATTGTGTCGCCAGAACGCGTCAAGCTTATGAGCACCATCCAGGTCGATACACCGGATCGGGTGTTGTTCATGCCCATGCGGAAAAGCGTCGGCTTCTTCAATGGCGGCATAATGATGGGCATGCACGGCGCCACCGGTGCCCGAGAGACGGCGTTCGGCCACTCAGGCCTTGGCGGCTCAACCGCCTTCTGCGACCCTGAGGTCGGCCTTAGCATCGCGGTCACCATCAACAAGATGCAGAACTCGCTCCAGGGCGAGGGGCCAACCTTCGAAATCTGCGAACTCATCCGCAACGAACTCGGCGTCAATTAATTAGCCCGCGCGAGACGTAGTCCCTCGACCAGATCAGAGGACCCGCAGTAACGCGGGGTTCTCACCTCTCACGTCTCACGCCTTTCCCCTTTAGACTCTCTCCATGTTCAAAGCAGCGATCTTCGATATCGGCGGAGTGCTCACGCACTCTCCGGTCACCCGCATCAAAACGTTCTGCATCGAAAACGCCATCAGCGACGATGTACGCATCGCCATCTTCGGCCCCGAGGACGGCCCGTGGTCTCGTTTCGAACGCAGCGAACTCACGCGTGACGGCTTCGCCGGGGAGTTCGACCGGCACATAGCGGCCTGCCGCACAGAGGCGAACGGCCGGGGCTTCATGGAGTGGTTTTTCCAGGGGTTCGGCGAACGTCCGGAAATGGTCGGGGCGGTCCGTCATCTGCGTGGCCGCGTGAAGCTCGGCGCCATCACGAATAATGTCTCGCGTGATGAATCGGCCCAGACCCGCACCAGTGGCATCGACCTGCCGAGCCTTTTCGAAGTGGTGGTCGAGTCCGCAATCGTTGGCTTCCGCAAGCCTGAGCCGCAGATCTTCCGGATCGCCTGCGACCAGCTGGAAATCGAACCGCACGAAGCGATATTCCTCGATGACCTTGGTGCGAACCTGAAGGGCGCCCGCGCGCTCGGAATGCACACGATCAAGGTCGACCACACGCTCAGCGCCCTCGACGAACTGGAAGCAGCGCTCGGCATCCCACTTCCGAGAGGGTAGGTGGTAGGCGTTAAGGATAGGAGTCCCGCCCCTCAACGGGCGCCTGCCCACCGAAACCGCCAAACCATGGCCCCGACCGTAGGGGGGCCACTCAAGGCACACGTCAGCCGTGCGCCCCGCTTTATCCGGTATAGAATCCCGTAACGAACGAGGCCCTGGCAGGAAGATGTGCTCAAACAAGATGCCGACCGGGTAGCGGCTGCCCTTCAGTCCAGGGGGCAGCTGCCCCCTGACATCGTTACCGAGCTCATGAGACATGCGGTACTCGCACGCTTCGGGGCCGGGCAAGACCTGATGGCTGTCGGCGACCGGGTCGAAGCTATCCCGGTGATTGTTTCTGGTTCGATCCGGGTCTTTTGGACCGGCGAATCGGGCAGGGAAATCACGTTATATCGGTTCGGTCCCGGAGAGTGCTGTGTCCTCTCAGCCGACTCCATCCTGGGAAATCGTCTGTTTCCTGCTCGTGCCCAGGTCGCCGAAGCCGTCGAGGCGGCATTCATACCAGCTCATATGTTCAACGACATGGTCGCACGCTCGCCCGAGTGGAGAGCGCGAGTCTTCGGAGCTATGTCGGAGCGCTTGCTCAGTCTGATGGGCACCCTGGATGAGGTGGCGTTCGGGCAGATGGATAGGCGCGTGGCATCGCTACTGATGAAGCGGGCTGGCCAGCAGCCCATGGTATTACGCATCACCCATCAACAAATCGCGGATGAGCTCGGCAGTGCGCGGGAGGTTGTCAGCCGTGTACTGGAGGACCTGCGGTCACGAGGTTTGCTCAGGCTTGGCCGTGGCTCAATCGAAGTCCTCGACCCTGAGGGATTAGCCAAGTACTCCGCTCGGTGACTAAGTCACCGACAGGTTGGGCGGGAAGCCTCAAAGTGCATCTCGTCCCATGGACAGACACTTTGGAGGTCATTCAATGGCATTCGCCCAACTCATGAACAGCACGGCCGGCCGGATTCTCAGGATCGTTGTGGGCCTGGCGATGATCGGTATCGGTCTTTTCGCAGTCCAGGGTCCCGTTGGGATTGCGACGGCAGTCGTCGGCGCCGTGCCCCTTGCCGCGGGGGTTTTCGATGTCTGCCTGATGGCGCCCATCCTCTCCGTGCCCTGGAGTGGCGCGAAAATCCGGTCGATGAAAGCCTAGCGCCGGTGCGGCCCCAAACCTGGCCCTGCCCGCGAGGGGAGCCGCATCCAACGGTCCCCTCTACGCGCCTTCACAACGGCGTCGGCCGCCTGCGGTTACCTGGTGGGTGTCGATAAGATGACCCCGCTCGAAGCTATCGGGCGAGATGTGCTCCCTCAGGTGAAAGACCTGTGAGAGAGCTTTTCATCGATGGAAGTGCCGCATGGCGTTCTTAGAACTAGTCGCGCTGATCGTCGATGACTATGACCCGGCGATTCGGTTCTTCGTCGATGTTCTCGGCTTCGATTTGGTCGAAGATTCACCCGCCGAGACGAACGACGGTCGGCCGAAACGCTGGGTGGTTGTGCGGCCGCCGGGGGCGCAAACCGGCCTCCTCCTCGCCCGTGCCGACGGAGAACAACAGCGTCCGGTCGTGGGCAATCAATTTGCCGGACGTGTGGGCTTCTTCTTCCGGGTCGATGACTTTCAGGCCGCCTATGAACGAATGCGCGGCGCGGATGTGGAGTTCCTGACCGAACCGCGGACCGAGTCTTATGGCCGTGTCGCGGTCTTCCGCGACATCGCCGGTAATCGCTGGGATCTCCTCGGACCCGCGTAACCCGGTAGGCGACGCATAGTCACTTTCGCCTTTTGCCCTTAGCCTTTCACCTTCCACCGGAGGAACGAAGTGACGACCCCCAACATCCCCAACCTGCCCGGAATGGGCAACGCGCCCACACTCCAGGCCCAACTCTCGACAGTGACCAATCGGGTGCTGCTCTACTGCGACCGAGCCCTCGACGGACTCACCATCGAACAGTTCTGCGACACCCGCGGGGGCATCACCAACAGCATCGGATGGGACGTATGGCACGTCGTCCGCACCATCGACAACATCATTCATTTCGTCTTCGAGCGCGAACAGCCTGTCTGGCTGCGGGAGAGTTTCCACGAACGCTGGGGTCTCCCAAAAGTTGATCAAGGGACGGGCCAGGACCCGAGCGACGCTTACAGCATGCGGTTCCCCGCGCCCGCGGAGTTCACTTCGTACACGAAGGCCGTGGCAGACGCCGTGGTCCCGCGCATCGCGATCATGACTGACGCATACCTGTCGGAGACACAAACGATTCGGCCCTGGGGCCCAATTCCCCGGATGGAAGCCATCCTTCACGGCCTCATCGGGCACGGTAACGGACACCTTGGACGGGCCAGCTACGCGCGGACCCTCTATGGATTGGATGGGTTGCCGTATTAGGGAAGAACGGCACTCCGACCAAATTCCGTTGTCGCCCTGCGCAGCGGCCGGGTATTCGGGAAGTCCGCCTACGCTACGAACGACCTGACTAGGTTCTCCAGATCGTCCAGTTCGAACGGCTTGGAAAGGACGCGGGCGACCCGCTGGCTGCGAGGATCATCGGCGTCAAGGGTGCCTTCGCCGGTCATCAGTACCACCGGGGGCGTCGCGCCGACGTGGTTTTCCAGTGCGGCAACGACACGCATACCGTCCCCATCCGCGAGGTTCAAGTCCAGGAGCACCAGGTCAAAGGCGGTCGATTCAAGGTGCTCCACCGCCTCAGCGGCGCTCTGCACCCCGACAACTTCGTGGCCGGCATTCGTAAGCACCTGGCGGATCAGCCGTGAGATGGTGCGTTCGTCTTCTGCCAGCAGTATTTTCATAGCCTTGCCCGCCGGGATTCAGCGGGTGCCTTCAAAGGGAGCACGGCACGAAATGTCGCGAATCGCTCTGCTCGTTCGCAATGTAAGGAGCCCCCCATCGCCAGTACCAATTGGCGCGAACGGAAGAACGCAAATCCGGCATCGGCCGCGATTTCCCGAGGCTCGCCACCGGGCTCGCCGCTGGTGAAGCGGATCTCGGCTTCATCGCCCTTCGCGACCACCTGGATTTGCACGACTCCAGAACCGTCACCGATCCGGTTGGCGGATGCCCCGAATCCAGCGATTGCGCGAACGAGCCGGGCTGGATCCCATGGGCCTTCGACTACTGATGCGGAGGCTTCCTCGAGTTCGATCCCCTTAAGGAGCTCTCGGGCAGCAGCGATGGCCGCAGTCACGTTGCACGGCCCCCTCGAAAGCGCGATCTTGCCCCGTTCCATCCGGGAGGTCTCTTGCAGGTCGTCAGCAAGTTCCTGGAGATCCTCCACCGAAGTCCGAAGCATGTCGATCAATTCCGTGTCCAGGAGTAGCTGTCCGTCCTTCGACTGCCGCCGGGCCAGCTCCATCACCATCTTGATGGACGTCAGGGGGGTACGCACTTCGTGTGCGAACGCGCCCATCGCTTCGCGCCGATAGAGGTCCAGGTCTTCTCGCTGCGTCACGGCTTCCATTACAGCTACTGTCACCAGCCGAAGGTATTCGCGATCGACCGTCTTCACAATTGGGAAAACACCCTAGGGGCCCCCGTGGTGGTCAGCGGTCAACAGCGGTAAGCGGGATAATACCCGTTTCCGCAACGCCTGGGTTGGGTCCCCGTGCGGCGCCATGGACCTGCTCCTCAGCGTGGTAGGAACTTCGCACCAACGGCCCCGATTCGACATGACGGAAGCCTATTCCGGTGGCCACAATTTTCAACTCCGCGAACTCGTCCGGCGTCCAGTAGCGAACCACCTCCAGGTGCTCGGGTGTGGGTCGCAGGTATTGGCCGACCGTCAGGATATCGACTCCCGCATCGCGCAGATCCTGGAATACGGCGAAGAGTTCGTCTTGTGTCTCGCCCAACCCAACCATCAGACCGCTCTTTGTCAGGGTTTCGGGGTCAAGCTGTTTTGCCTGCCGGAAGAGTGCGAGCGACCGCTCGTACCGCGCCTGTGGCCGCACCACCGAATAAAGCCGGGGCACGGTCTCCGTGTTGTGGTTGAGGATCTCGGGCCTCGCTGCCATTACGGTGCCAAGCGCGTTCCCGTCGCCTTTGAAGTCCGGGATTAAGACC
>JANPDX010000568.1:0-2677 GCA_031431695.1 Dehalococcoidia bacterium | reverse complement strand
TCTTAAGCGAGAGCAGTTCATCGACGTTCTGGCGGGGGAACTTGCCATCGCGGTCGATCTCTGCCGAGCGTTCGGCGAAGCCGCCGCGGGCGAGGTCGCGGACCTTGCCGATGAGTTCGAGTTCCCACTGCTCCATGCGATTCAGACCCCGGTTTCGAAGATTGTTAGCTGCGAACGAAAGGGTACGGCATTCGGGGCCGAAGCGTGGTCGGGATGGGGAACAGGCAACTGGGAACTGGTTTGGAACGTGAAGGAACTATTTCGTGTTTTTGGAGCAGGGATTCGAACCCCGGCCAAAGGCTCCAAAGGCCCCCTTCTGGATTGAGAAGCCTCGATTGCCCCGGTGAAGTCGGCCCGGCAATTCGGCTGTGCGACGCCGATGACGAGTCCTGTAGTCGCCTCGTTTTGGGACAACGACGGGACTATATCAGGCCTTCGGCAGCATCGCTGAAGGTCGCACCCCAAGGCGCTTGGGACGCGCCTGCATTGTTAGACCGCGAGGGCTGCGCCGATCATCATGACCCTGTGGCGGCACGGCAACGACGAGAGGGGTTCGTTCTACTTGCGGAACCCTTCGAACTTCGGCGTTGAATACGGCTGGGGCGCGCGCGAAGTGGACGACAGCTGCTGGCAGGTGGCGCGCAGTACAGCACGACGAGCTGGTGGGGTCACAAGCGGCCCGCCCCACCACCGGAAGCCGCGACCGGCTCGTAGATGGGGAAGTCCCGTGAAGGTTCTGGGCCTTCCGCCGAGATGTGGTGCATGCCGTAATTCCGATGGCCTGGCCGGCGGAGAAGCTGGGCAAGAACCGGCGAAAGCCAGTCCGCGAAGCGACCTCAGGGGAGTGCTTCGGGAACGCATAGTTGGTGGCGCGTCCATCGGCCGTCTTCGCGTAGCGGGTCTCGGCGATTATTCCGTGCCCCGCACCGCGTACACCCGCACCGGCTCACCGACACCCTTCATCGCCTGCTCGCCCCGGTCTTCGAACTCGACTCCCGCAGAGGAGCGAGCCATGCCCCGCACGACGTCCGATACGAGGATCTCGCCCGGCCGCGATAGCCCGCAAATCCGGGCCGCGATGTTGACGGCACCGCCGAAGACGTTGTTCTCTTCGCGAATCACATCGCCCGCATGGACGCCGATGTGCAGCCCCAGTTCCGATGCCGCCGACAGCGCCAGGCAGCGCCGCGCGCCATCGATCGCCTGGGCCGCGGAGGCAAAGGTAGCGAGGACGCCATCGCCGAGCAGCTTGCCGTCGATTGCCGCGCCTCCGGCGTCGCGAATTGCATTGCGGAGGCCAGCGTCGAGGGCGCGGGAAGCCTCGCGGAAGCGCGCGTCCCCCATCCGCTCAGTGAGAGCGGTCGAATCGACTATGTCCGTGAAGAGGATGACAGCCATCCCCGGTGGCGCAGCCTCTAACTGGTTGTCGCTGGCGGCCGGCGCCCCACTGGTTGCGGGCGCGGCTTCGAAGCCCGGGAAGGGCTCCTCACTAAGAAACTGCTCGATGAGATCGGCGAGTTTCGGATTCAATCCACTGATCGCACCGGCCATGGGCGTCAGCCGCGCGTTCGGAATCGCGCTCGCGGTCTGCCGGGCCTGTCCGAGGCCGAAGCGAGCGTTATCGGAGGCGTCCGAACTCGCGACGATGAGCGTGGGGCAGGTGATGCCTGCCAGGTACGGCCAGACATCGCACGAGCGCCACGCCGCGAGGCTGCGGAGGTAGTCTGCCTGATCGATGCTCTCGCGCATGAACAGCGCGTACTCGTGTGCGTTGGAACTCGTCCAGCCAAGGAGCATGTTTGCGAGCGTGTCGGTGTAGACATCCCAGTTCTTCTCAGCCAACGAGCGCACCGCGGATTGCTCTGGCCGATCCAACAGGTCGGCTCCTCGAATTGCTGCGACGGGAGCCAGGACGAGGCGGCGCATGCGCTCGGGCCGCACCTGGAGCACCGGGTTCCAATTCAGCGCCACCATATCGAAGTGTTGGAGGCCGAGCTTGTCGGCCACCGCCTCGATATCCAGTGCCCACCTTCCGAAGTCGATCTGTTCGAGGCCGCGCTGCGAAAGTCCGTAGTTGCGCGGATCCCAGCGGATGAGCGTGTGCTTGTCGGCGAAGCGCTCGTACAAGGCCTGCACCGGCGGAAATTGCATCTCGAGGCCGACATGGCTGAACGTCAACGGGGACGAGATGATAAGCGGCGGCCCGCTGCCCATCGCGTGGAACGCAATGCTCACTCCATCGGAGGTCTTCGTGTACTGGATCTGCGGCTCGCGGGTCACTCGCACCACTCTCCCCATTCGGAGTTGTGGCGCCAGTCTAGCGTTAATCGGGGGAGCGGTGGGAGGTAGGACGAGGCCTCATCGGAATGAGGACTCGCCGCCAATCAACCTCTGCGATGAATGCGTGAATACGGCCAACCGATAGGGGCAAAGCAATGTGCACCCACGGAGCCCTTCATCCCAAAAGCCCGGCTGACATGCCGCGGCACCCGACCAAAGGACCGAAACAAGAATTCGCGCCCCCGGGAAACAGTCCTTTTTACGCCAACGAGTCCTGTTGTCGGCTTTTCGCGACGTTATGGCGACTCTAGATTCGTGGCTGCCGAGCAGGGATTCGAACCCCGACCAAAGGCTCCAAAGACCCGTGTGCTACCGTTACACCACTCGGCAGTGGTAG
>JANPDX010000567.1:0-3788 GCA_031431695.1 Dehalococcoidia bacterium | reverse complement strand
ATGAAGATCCTCGTCTTCGGCAACAGCGACACGCGGGGCGCGGTTGTCGCTGGACCAACCTGGCCCGAATTGGTCAGGCGGGAGCTTTCGGCGGCATCCGGCACGAGCCGGCGTCGTTCCATGGGAGAACTGATAGGGAAGGCTCGCGTTTCAAGTGGGCTTTAAACCTTCGCGTCCAGTTAAAATCTACACACCTGTATTTTAATCCCGGACTCAAGCACCGAATAGGAACTCCGACTCGTAGACATCGGCAAGGAACTCTGCCGCATGCCAATATTGGCGAGCCCGGAGCTTTCCCCACGGCTGAAGAATGCCGGCTCGGACATACTCATCGACGGCTGCTTTGGCAGTGGGATAGGTCGTGCCGGTCGAGGCCGCAATGTCTCCGACGGAAACGAAGATTCGACGCAAGACGAAGTCGAGTCCGCGAAGAGGCACCGGGGAACGCATTTCCGCCACTCGGGCTCGATAGCCCGCGCGAAGCTCGAAGATCTTCTGAATTCGCCTCTGGGAGTCTCTTGCCTGATCGGAGGCCGCTTCGAGGAAGAACAGTATCCAACCGTCCCAGTCCTGATCGGTGCTGACTCGCTTCAGTCTCGAAAGGTATTCGTCCCGGCGCGACGCAAGCGCGGAACTCAGCGCCAACCAGGGCCGATCGAGGACACGGTGGTGCATGAGATGCAGCGGTATCAGGGCACGGCCCAATCTCCCATTGCCATCTTCGAATGGATGGATGGCTTCGAATTGATAGTGCCCAACTGCACTGTCGATGAGCGTGCCGAACGTCGGTGGACCGGTCAGGAACTCCGCAAGGTTCTCAAGGAGTGGCAGCACGTGTTCCGGTGGCGGCGGAACGTAGCTCGCTTCCGCGAGTGATTCACCCTGGCGACCGAGCCACACTTGCCGCTTTCTAAATTCTCCCGGGTTTCGTTCCGAACCGCGTGCACTGTCAAGAATGCGGCCATGGAGGTCCTTGATCATGGGCAGTCCGAACTGCCGGCCCTCCGTCATCCACTCGTAGCCAAGCTGGACAGTTTCCCCGGCATTTCGCGCCTCCGTAGTGCGCATCTCCCGGTCAGTCCGAGGTCCCTCGGGCCGTACCGGCGGCGAAATCTCGTCGATTAAGAGGTCCACTATCTGCGTGTGGATGCCTTCAATCCGTGCCGTGGACACTGCCTCGTTCATGGCCAGCGGACGAAACAACATGACGCTGTCGTCCAATCCTTCGCTGACCCGCGCACTTCCGGTCAGTTCACTGACCGCTCCCCGCGCGGCATCAGCGGCACGAAGGATGGTGGCGGAGATTCCGAACTCCGGAGGCAAGATTGGCGGCAAGAACGCCGAACCCCCGGAGATGTCCACGAGACACTTTCGGCCGTTCTCGGAGAACTCGGAACGTTCCATTGGATTAAAATACAGGGGTACGCATTTTAACGCGAGGCCAACGGTTAAAGCCTACTTTAAAAGGAGAGGCTTCCTTAGCGGTTTCCTACGGCTGTGCCGCGGTGCCTCACACTTTCCAATTTCGAAACGCAAAGTAGAAAACCGATGCGGATGATCACTTCCATGAGTATCTGGCCCCTCCTTCGGTGGCGCCTCCCGCCGCATCAGAGCAACCCGGTTGACATGGCCTGTACACTTTGCCGAAATCGGTTGGGGGATTGCATATGCCTGTCACATTTATCACCGGCTGCAGTACCGGTATTGGGCGCGCCGCAGCACTCTATTTCGCCCGCAAGGGCCACCAGGTGTTCGCCACCATGCGCGACCCCGAGGGCGGTGGGCAGGCCCTCCGCGAAGCTACAGCGGCCGAAAACTTATCCCTCACTCTCCTGCGCTGCGACGTAAACGATGACACCTCCGTCAGCGCGGCCGCCATGGAGACGCTCGAACGGGCTGGAGTCCCGGACCTGGTCATCAACAACGCCGGCATCGGTGGCGGCAGTACCGTGGAGGAAACACCTGTCGGTGTTTGGAAGCAGGTGATGGAGACGAATTTCTTCGGCGCCCTCCGCGTCACGCGAGCGTTCGTGAAGCCAATGCGAGAGCGCGGGAGCGGCGCCATCGTCAATGTCACTTCGGTCGCGGGGCGGCTTGCGAGCGGAAACCAGGGTGCATACGCAGCTTCGAAATTCGCCCTCGAAGCGGCCAGTGAGTCGCTCGCCCAGGAGCTTCGCCTCTTCGGCGTCCGCGTCATCGTGATCGAACCGGGCTTCATCCTAACGCCGATTTTCGGAAAAGGGACTGCACCGGATCCGAATTCCCCCTACGCGCACTTCCCCACACAAATGGGAAGGCTCGTCGCGATGCGCCTCGCCGACCCGGGCCAGCCTGAACTCGTGGCCGAGGTCATCGACCGGGCCCTGAACGACCCCCAGCCCAAGCTCCGCTACCCGGTTGGCTGGGACGCTGAGGCCTGGATCCCAGCTCGCGCGGCGATGACCGACGAAGAATTTATCGATGGGGGCCTGGCTGTAACCGACGCGCAATTCGACGTGTTCGCGGCGAAACTCGGTGTCCCGATTGCGCCGCTGGCTACTGCCACTCGATAGCCAGCACTGTCGCCAGCGAATCCACCACGTCTTCGGGCACGATGATCGTGACTTCGCCCAGTGGGTCCGGGTTGAACCACGAATCGAAGATCCCGCATCGCGTGCTGAACTCTAGTTCCCGGCCGGTGGCGAGGACGCTGACCTTTTTGACGTGCTTGATCGGCACGCCCCGGACCGTGACCGTCTCGTACGGTCGCATCAGCAGGTGGAGGTAGGTGGTGCCGTCGCGCTTTGTCGAAGGGCCGTAGAACTGCCACGGTTCGAGCGCCGGTTCGGTGCCGATGATGCTTTCCTGGTTGGCAGCCAGCCATCGCTGCATGGCGCCAAGGATGGCGCGCTGTTCCGGCATGATTGAGCCGTCGCCCATGGGGCTGACGTTCAGGAGCAGGTTGCCGCCCTTGCCGGCCACCTCGCAGAGCGTGTGTACCACCTGCCTCGGCGACTTCCAGCGGTCGTCGTTCGGGTTGTAGCCCCAGCTCTCGTTGAGCGTCATGCAGGTTTCCCAGGTGCGTTCCGGCCGCTGCGCCGGCACGAACTGCTCCGGCGTTTCGAAGTCGCCGACCGTTGGCAGGCGGTCGTTGATGAGGATGTCGGGCTGCAGTCCGCGAATGAGCGCCTCCAGCTCTTTCGCGCGCCACTGGTCCGGCTTGCGCTCCCAACCGCCGTCGAACCAGATCACGTCGATAGTCCCATAGTTCGTCAGCAGCTCGCGCACCTGTTCGAACATCGTGGCGAGGAAGCGCTCCCACTGTTCGTCCGAAGGTGGCTTCGAACGGCCGAAACGGTACGGCTTGTCCTCGTCGCTGAAGGCCGGGTAGTCCGGCGCGTTCCAGTCGATGAGCGAGAAATAGAGCCCGACGCGCAGGCCTTCGGCGCGGAACGCGTCGATGTACTCGCGCACAATGTCGCGGCCGTAGGGCGAATGCTCGACGCCGAAGTCCGAGGTCTTCGTGTGGAACATGGCGTAGCCGTCATGGTGTTTGGTGGTGAAGACGGCGTACTGCATGCCAAGCGACTTCGCGGTCCGGGCGAGAGCGGCGGGGTCCCAGTTGGTGGGGTTGAAGGTGGCCGCCGACGCCTGGTAGGCCGCCACGCTCATGTTCGCTTCGGGAAGGGCCGCGTTCCCGCCGACCATCGGCCAGGAAAGCTCGACGCCCTGTTGGGATGAATGTCCCCAGTGGATGAACATGCCAAAGCGTGCGGTATCGAACCATGTAGTCATGGCCGCGATTCTAC
>JANPDX010000566.1:0-1985 GCA_031431695.1 Dehalococcoidia bacterium | reverse complement strand
CGGCAGCCGCATGATGCCGTAAAGATGCCACCGGTTTCCGGCCACATCCTTCACCCAGCGCCCGACGAAAGCCTCCTGCGGATTCGCAACGCCCGCCGGCTGCCACACGCGCATCATCACCGTGAACCACTGATTTTGCCGCACGAGCGGCCACACCGGCCCGCCGAGCGAACCGCTCGCGCCTTCGCCGATGTATTGCATCGCATAGGTGAATTCCGACGACGCCACCACGCGCACCGGCTCGCCCGCCTTGCTCGCGCCCCAAAACGACCACACCGACCCCGGCCGCGCCGAAGCCTGCGACTCTGCCTCGAAATCCGGTCGATGCTCCGGCTCCAGCGTCGTCACCGTCCCCGCAACCCCGCCATAGCCCGTGATGCCCGTGCCCGTGAAAGCAAAATTGAAGTTCGCGTAGTAAGTGCTCTCGCCCCACCACGGCCAGCGCACATCCACCATCATGATGTCCGAGCCGGGCGCGACATTTTCGCCATACCATGTGGCGCGGGCGGTGGACGGAGTTAGCGACAAAAATACCGCGACGAATGGGGCGAGAAGTTTGCGAAGGGAAGCGCCGCGCTGGCGTTGATGAGAATTGGCCATGCCCAAGACTGACCGCGATACCTCATGGGACAAAGTGGAAATCCCTCACGGCACACGCGCGGCGATGGCACACGCCGACGGCGGCACCCTCAATCGAAACGATGCAGCCGCACGTTCTTGCACGGCACTTTCATGGGCGGGCCGGTGTGGACTTGCAGGCCGCGGACTTCGCTCATCACCACGTCGTTGATGCGGAGCAGAATCAAGATGCCCCGCACGATGACGTGGTAGTCGTTCCAATCGCGGTCGCGCACGAGCTTGGAGCCGAATGCGCCTCCGCTCAGAGCGTTGCTGCGACCGGTTGCTGTCCCCTCCTGTCCGAAAGCGCTTCCACTCATCAGCCTCTTTGGCGACCGACCGGGCGCGGGTTCGGCGAGAGCCAATAGCAGCCCGAGGAGCAGGAGGTGGAGGTTCATTTGGCTTCCTTTCTTAACGAGAGCGGCGGCACCGAGCGGACTTCGTAGTGGGTGTTGTTCGCCAGTTCGGCGCTGGCTTCGTCGATGAGCTTGCCGGGCTTCGTGCCGAGGTGGCGGTTGTCCTTCACCACCACCTTCTCCGCCGGCCAGCCCTGCACGCGGATGCCGTTGGTGCGCGTGATGTTCTTCACCACGGTGACGCGTTTGATGGGGAAGTCGCCGGGTTGCTTGTGACGCGACGCGGTGACGTAAATGTCGGAATCGCCCGCCTGCGTGGAGAGGTCGTTGCCCTCGATGTGCAGACCGTCGATGGCGCCGACGTGGAAGAGCGAGAGGTAGCTGTTGCCGCGATTGTTGACGAGGCGGCTGTCCACGATGGTCGAGTTGCAATGGTCCTCGTGCATCAGTCCCTCGCCGTCGTTGATGCGATACTTCCCGTCGGAGCACAGGTTGCTGTGGACCTCGTAGTCGTTGTCCTCCACCACCCAGCGCCAGCCGCGCATCTCCAGGGCACGATTGTCGTTCGTGGACGAACCGTAGCTGCAATGCACGCCCGTGACCGTGGGGCGCACGAGTCCTTTGGGAAAACGGATGACATTGCCGGAGCACACCACGCCGTCGCCGCTGAAGCCGATGGCGCAACGACCGGTGTTGAAAACAAAGTTGTCGCGGATGACCGTGCCCTTGCGAAAGCCCCACGGATGCGTCTCCGGCGTGCCGTCATTGCCGCTGCCGCCCGCGCCGCCGATGCAATGATGGTTCACGTAGATGCCAGGGCGGTTGTCGTAGTCGAACTCGACATCGAACGGCACGAGCTTCTTCTGCCGGTCCAGCAGCGGGTATTCCTTCATCGTGAAGTTGTCGTCGCCGCTTTTCGGAATCCGGTTGCTCGCCACGAGCGCGTTTTCGGAAGCGTGATCGCGAATGGCCGGGCGAAACTTGTGCGTGTAGCGAAGCCACGCCGGCTGG
>JANPDX010000565.1:0-2091 GCA_031431695.1 Dehalococcoidia bacterium | reverse complement strand
GCTCCCAACCGCGAGGTGCTCGTCGCCCGGATCAAGGGCGACGGCTCGAAGCGTCCATTGATGCTCTGCAACCATACCGATGTCGTCCCGGTAGAGGCAGAGTACTGGGACATGCCCGCGTTCGAAGGAGTCGTGAGGGACGGCCGTGTCTACGGGCGCGGCGCTGTGGACATGAAGGGCTGCGGCGTGATGCAGCTCATCACGGTCCTGCTGCTCAAGCGCCAAGGCATTCAGCTCAAACGAGACCTCGTCTTCTGTGCCGTGCCCGATGAGGAAGCGGGGTCGGCGCTCGGCATGCAATGGCTCTGTGAGAATCGTCCCGACATCGTCGATGTCGAATTTGAATTGAGCGAGGGCGGCTTTGGCGCATCGCGCTTCGCGGGCAAGCAAACCCGCATGTTCAGCGTCGCCACCAACGAGAAGTCCGCAGGCGGCACCCTCAAGCTGACTGCGGTCGGCACGCCAGGCCACGGCAGCCGTCCCCACGCCGACAACTCGGCCATCCACCTCATGCGTGCCCTCATCAAGCTCCACGATTGGGACCGCGGCATTACCTACACGCCCGACACTATCGCCTACCTCGAACGCCTTGCCGAAGCTGGCCTGATGCCGCCAGTCGCAGACAAAGAGGCCGTTGAAGCGCAGATTCGCCGCTCCCCGGCCCTCTACGCCGCCTTTGTGAACACGCTCAACGTGACCATGGTGAACAGCGGAATCAAGGTCAACGTGATCCCCGCGAAGAGCCAGGCCTTTCTCGATTGCCGCCTGCTTCCCGGCCAATCGCCCGAGGCATGGCGGGACGAAGTCGTCGCCTACATTGATGATCCTCGCATCGAAGTCCAGCTGGCCCGAGCAGTCGCCGGCGCCGCCCCGAAGCCAGCGGAATGGGACAGCGAGCTCTTCTGGACGATCAACAGCGTCATCAAGGAAGCGATGGAGGATGCGGTCGTCGTCCCGGCGATGACCGTCGGCGCCACGGACAACCGCTTCCTCCGTGCTCGCGGCATCCCCGCTTACGGCTTCATCCCCTGCCTGCTCAGCCCGGAAGAGGCGGCCGGGTTCCACGGCAACAACGAATTCCTCACCATCGACAACCTCAACATGGGCTGCGAACTGATGTACGAGGTCGTCCGGCGAATGTGCATATAGGTTTCAGTTGGTTGCCGGCGACCATCGCCAACTTTGTCCGGCGATTCGAAGAACCAGCGCCGACCAGCGCAGTCTCTGTGTGAGGACCGACTATGAACGTCACAGGTTTGGTACACGTCAACATCAACTGCTCGAACTTCGAACGGTCCCGTGTCTTTTACGAGGCCCTGGGATTCCGCTTGGTGTGGCGAGTCCCTCCGACGAATTCCGACGAGGTCGCCGCTGCCGTTGGGATGCCCCCCTATCGGGTGAATGGCGGGCTGATGTCGCTCGAAGGAGCCGAACATCCTTTGGTGTTTGTTCTGGTTGAGTGGCAATCGCCACACGACGAGGAGCCACCCTACCCGAACCTGTACCACTACGGTCTTGCCCGCATCGCGTTTGCCTCATCCGACATGGACGCCGATCTTGCAACGCTTTCATTGCTGGGCGTGGAGTTCGTTGGGCCGCCGGCCAGGGTCATGGTGGACGGCGTTCCTGCCGGCGGTCGTTTCGTGTGTTTCAAAGATCCGGACGGAACCGTTCTGGAACTCGTTGTAACTGCCGGCGCTGGTCTCTGAAGAATCCTGAGTCTGGGCACACCAATCGGCCGGTGCCGCCTTGCTGTTAGGCCCGCGCCTCGTACCGTTCCAGCGTGACCCCGCGCCAGCGCCAACTCCGAATCGCCATCATTTGCGGCGCGGCCGTAACCGCGCTTGCCATCGTGCTCGGCCAGTTCTGGCTCATGTCCTACCTGAGCTGGACGCATCGCGAGCCGGCCGCGAATAGTCTTATCGGTTTCAATTTCAGTTGCGACCAGGCTGAATACCTGCTTCTTGAGGACCCTGCGAAAGGCACCGACGGCTACTTGCCCGACGACCGCCCCGGTCGCGCCGAATGGTGCGCGAACATTCTCGACCAGTTGCTGCGGGAAACGGGAGCGCGCGCGGTGCGACTCTCGCT
>JANPDX010000564.1:0-2470 GCA_031431695.1 Dehalococcoidia bacterium | reverse complement strand
TTTGGACCACCGTTGCCGCCGTTGCCCGCAGTGAACTTCTTCTTCGAGCGGTACTGTTCGAGGGTGTAGATGTCATCGATGGCGCGGAGGAAGATGCGACCGCCACGACCGCCATCGCCACCGTCTGGTCCGCCTTCGGGTACGAATTTTTCGCGATGGTAACTGACGACCCCGTGGCCGCCGTTCCCGCCCGATACATGAATTGTAATAGCGTCAAGCATTCCCTCCCATGGAATCAGATACAGAGGGCTATGGGAAACGGGATGATGCTGGTGATTGGGGTGGGAACGTTGGGGATCCCCGTGAATTGAATCCGCGATGGGGGTTTCGAGCCTATGGCGAAGGCGTTGGGTTCAGGGGTGGGACCCTTCGAAAAGCGTTGGGAACCAGGGCGCGAACGGGTCGCCGGTTGGCGAAATGCGCGGATCTTGGTGGGTTTACCGCGGAAAGTAGGGGTTTCCCCCACTGGATCCAAAGGATTTGCAGTGGTCAGCGTTGGAGTTCGGCGATGGCGTCACGAACGTCACGGTCTTCGATGAATGCAGCCCCACGAGCTTCGCGGATGGCCTGGGCGCGCCGGATGAGTGTGGCCTGCGGGATGCCCGCCGGGGGCGGAGTCAGCCAGGCGAGGAGTTCGACGGTGACGTTGTTCGGGTCTTTGAAATAGAGCGAGCGTTCGTAGCCGCGGTTGATTGGGCCTTCGAATTCGACATGGTGGTCCCGGAGGCGTTGTTCCCATGCGGGAAGCTCGGCGAGTTCGATATCGAGTGCAAGGTGGTCCATATGGCCCGAACCGGATTGAGCGGGCTTGTATGTCGACAGGTCCGTGCCGGCTTTCGGGACGAAGTAGGCGATGAAGTTGTCGTTGCCAACGTGGAAGAAGAGGTGCTCCTCCGGCTCGTAGTCGAGGTTCGGTTGGCGAAGGACGAGTTCCATGCCGAGCACGTTTGTGTAGAAATCGATGGTCTCTTGGGATTGGATGCCCTGGAAGGCCGGATGGGAGATGCGAAGGGTATGCATGAGCGGAGCCCCGGATGAAGTTTCGGCGGCAAGTATCTCAGAAAGGATGGGATTCGGTGTGTGTCCGGGGTAGACTTCGCCGCGTTGTGGAGTACGAATATCGGGGACTGATGGCGGAAGCGTGGGACTTGCTGCGCGGAGACACATCCACATGGACAGATCGTGCCTACTACCTTGAGGTGATTCGCAATCATGGTCAGCCGGTGTTGGACGTGGGGTGCGGGACAGGCCGATTGTTGCTTGACTTCCTGGGCCTCGGGATCGATATCGACGGAATCGATAATTCTCCGGAGATGCTGGCACTCTGCCATGCGAAGGCCGCCGCCGCCGGCCTTGAAGCGGCTATCTTCCAACAGGAGATGCAGGCGGTTTCGCTGCCGAGGAAGTACAAGACGATCCTCATTCCCTCAAGTTCGCTCCAGCTCGTCATCGCCGCCGCAGCGCGAGATGAAGCGCTGCGGCGGCTCCGTTCATACCTCCTGCCGGGCGGCGCGGTCGTTGCTTCGTTCATGACAGTATGGCGAGAGGGCACACCGCTTGAATCGGAGAGGGCGCGTTCGGTGGTCCGACCGCGGGATGGCGCCACAATCCGGCGCATTCAGCGGTCGCGATTCAATCCAGAGACAGAGTGCGAGGACACGGAAGACATCTATCAGGTCATCCGGGATGCAAAGGTCGTTGAGGAGGAGGTCCATCGGCGGGCGCCAGCCACTCGGGAGTACTCGCAGGAACAGGCGAGGGCGGCGTTCGCCAGTGCCGGCTTCGGAGATGTGGTGCTAACGAGCGAATTCACTCAGGGCCCGGCTACACCCGCGGACTTCGTCTTTGTGGTGACGGCTTCTCGCTGAAAGGCGAACGTCCGGAGGGTGGCATCGTCAGCCGCCGAGCGGAAAGGTTGCGAGTATTTCGGCGCCGAATTCGGTTTCGCGGGCGATCGAGAGGCTACGGAGCGAAATTTCCCAGGCGAGGGGCTGTGCCACGAGCCAGGCAAGGAGCGGGGCAAGTTCTACCCCGGCCAGGTTGCGGTGGGCAATGGTGATATGCGGTATCCACTTCTCGGGCGCGAAGTAGGGGTCGCTCGAGGGGAATCCGGCGTCGTCGAGAGCCGTCGCCAAATCATGAGCGAGGGCCGCAACCGTAGGTGTTCGCGCGGTGGCAAGGTACAGCACTGGAGGAGAACCACCGAAGATGCCGAGCCCCGAGGTTGAGATAGCGAGCGGGGGGGTCCTCCGCGCGACGGCTTCGACGATGCGGTCGGCGCCAGCGTCGATGTCGTGGTTTCCGATGTGGAAGGTGAGGTGGGGAATGGCGCCGGGATAGCCGGCCGGGACGCCGAGGTTGCGCTCCATGGTCTGCCAGAGCGCTTCGATTCTTGCGGCGTGGGGTTCAGCGAGGAGTGCGATAACGCCTGGCATGGATCAGGCGGTGAGTGCGCGCTGGCGAGGCTGCG
>JANPDX010000563.1:0-1893 GCA_031431695.1 Dehalococcoidia bacterium | reverse complement strand
GGTTCGAGCGATGGGTAGTTCTTCGCTGCGAGGCGCAGGTCCATCAATTCGCGGTTCCGCGAGATGGCTTCTTTCGCCTCGCCGCTGGCGAAGGCGGCATCGATTCGGGCACTCTTCCTGCCAAGCACTTCGGTGATTCGTTCCGGAGAGTCGGTGTAGGCGTCGAGCGGGTTCGCGGCCACGAGTTTAGCGGCCGAAAGTGCGCCGACGCCGGGGATCCCGGGGAGGTTGTCGCTGGCATCGCCGCTGGCCACGCGGTAGTCCAGGTAGCGTTCGCGCGGGAATGGTATTGGCGTGCCGTCGGCGGACCTGGGGGCGGTTGCGTCCGCGAAGTTCCCAGCCGTAACAACCAGCTTTTTGACGGGCGAGTAGATGGACACACGATCGTCCACAAGTTGGAGGAAGTCACGGTCCGTGGAACATATCCTGGCCGTGCCGGCGTCGGCCTCCAGGACCTGCGCGGCGATGAGGTCGTCCGCTTCGGTATTCGTGCCGCGCAAGATGCTGATCGGGAGTGCGGCCGCGAACTCAACGAACTGACGTATCCCTTCGACCACGTACTTTTCGTATTCCATGAAGGAGCCGTCGGACTCGCGTCCGGTTTGATACGGCGGAAAAAGCGCGCGGCGGCGCAGCGGCCGTCCTTCGTCAAATGCGACGACCAGGCGAGAGACCCTGACGTGTTCGGTGTCGAACAATCCGCCCTGGCCGGCACGCCGGGGTGTCCCCGCTTCGGGTGGTTCACCGGCACGGACGGCGAATCCGAGGACGCTCTGGGTGAGGCCGAGGAGCGCCGCGCGGACGTATTTCTCGGGCGTATCAGCCCCCATGGGGCGGCGGAGCGCGTGAAATCCAGCCCACGCGATGTTGTTGCCATCGACTACCAGCAGCATTGCGTCAGTATTGTCCGATGAGGTGACCGGGGTCGATTGCCGGGATTAAGGCACTTCAACGTAAACCCAGCGGTCACGATCGGAGTAATGGAGTGTCCCGCCTACCTCAGCCGCCAGGCGCAGGCGTTGGGCGTACTCGGCCGTGAACACGCCGTATGGGTTCAGGCGGAGGCTTTGGTCAACAAGCGGAATTATCCGCGACTCGTCCTGTTCGAGGCCGATCCTGGCGGTTGCCTGGCCGATGGCGTCGCCAGAGGTGAAGCCGAAATCTGCTTGAAGGCCCGAATAGGTGCGGTCGGCGTCGATGAGTCGCTGCCGCGGACCTTCGACCCCCGCAGCCAGGAGAGACCGTGCATTTTGGGTTGCGTAGCTCCGTTCGAGCGGCATCAATGTGGAAGCGCCCCTGTAGCGGTTGGACGCATCGTCGAACCGTCCCGACGCATAGTCAGCCCAACCCTTGTTCGCCTTGTAATCGGCGAGCGGCAACCGAATCGCTACGAACACCGCGAGAAGTACGGCCGGGGATACGGCAAGGACACGGATTGCGGGCACAAGGTTGGTTGCGTGGCGAGGCGCAGGGGGATTCGTCGCTGCCAGCAACCCCAAGGCGACGAAAAATACGGCATGGGGAGCGAGGGAGACGGGGTTGAGCAGAGTCAGGGCGCCGTAAGCCCCGAGTGCCGACCACGTCCACGGGTCGCTGAGCGGCATCGACCGTGAACTGGACTCGCGCACCCGGGACACGGAGACCCGCGCCGCCAGGCTGAACAGCGCAGCGAGAGCGACCAGCCCGGGGAGGCCATAGTTCGCCGTGGTGTCGAGGGCGAGGTTGTGGCTGCTCTGGGCAACAAGGTCGTAGTGTTCGAATGCCCCTCCCAGTGTGGCCGGGCGATCGATGGGAAAGGCGAGGAACAAACCGTCCGGCCCCGCGCCATGCCACGGCCGGGCCTTGATCACCTCTATCGTGCCTCGCCACAACGCTACTCGTGTCGAGCCTTCG
>JANPDX010000562.1:0-2178 GCA_031431695.1 Dehalococcoidia bacterium | reverse complement strand
GTCAACCACGACCATGTCGATCTGGGTGCCTTGCTCCCGAAGCTCCCTGACCAACGCGGTCATGTCCTGGCACGTGGCACCTTTGCTGGGGTAGCGCTTCACGATGAACTGCGAGGTAATTTGTCTCTCAGCAGTGAACCGGCGTATCCGATCGATGAACTTTCTCTTATCGAGAAGGTGGAGCTTGTTCGAGTCCTCACTGGCGAAACGAGAGAAGAAGCGGGCCCCGATGCGAGGCTCCGACATTTCGAACGAGAAGTAGATGACGCCGAGGTTCTTCTCCCAGGCGCGCCCTGAGACGTAGGTCAGCCACTGCGATTTGCCGTGGCCAGGCGGCGCGACATAGACACCAAGTTCCTTCTTGCGCAGCCCGCCCATCATGATCTCGTCAACCGGGGTGATCCCGGTGGAGATGCACCCTTCGACGTCTTCGTACACGGACCTGATGAGGTTCATCGACTTGCCGAGACTCGCCGTGAAGTTGAAGCCAGTGTCCCCGTCGGTGCTGCGGCTGAGCATCTCCAGGCCCTTGGCGAGGATGCCCTTGGCCTCTTCAAAGTTGCCCTCGGAGTCGGCGACCACGTCGATGTACTCCTGCACAATGCTGCCGGTGTGCTTTCGCTTGAGGTAGTCCTCGCTGTAGTCCAGCAGGAAGCGCCGCAGGTCCTCGCTCGGGGCCGGCCGGTCGTAGATGCGGAGGACCTGGTCCGAGTCAAACTTGGCGTCGCCGGCCTTTACCCCGATGCGGACCTGGAGCGCCACTTCCGGCCTCGGCGCGCCGTACTTCTCCCAGTAGTCGATGGTCTCACCGATGACCCACGCCTCCTCAGGGAGTTCGTGGAAGCCAGGTGAGAGCAGCTTGGCGTAGCGCTTCATGAACTCGGCGTCGTGGAACGCCAGCCAGAACATGTGCTTTTCGAAGGTGGTGTCGTCTCGCGCTGACATTAGGACGCACGCTGGCGCGGGGCAGGCTCTTCGGACGCGGCTAGTTCTGCCTCGACGAGAGCGTCAAATTCTGGGTCTGGCTCGTACTCTTTGTCCCAGGACGCCTTGCCCTCCACCATCAACTTGGCGAACTGCGGGGCAACATACCGCTCCGACTTCTCGATGAGGTCGGGCACCGAGAAGAAGGCGTCGAGCCCGTAGCGCTTCATCTGCTTGCGCACGTAGTTGCGGTTTGACGGCAGGAACTCGTTCAGTTCCTCAACAATCGGCCCAAGGTTCTTGCTGAACGTCATGAGTGTGCGGCCGTATTCGTCCACGGCTTCGCCATTCCATTCTGTACAGAAGAACATGAGCGCGGCCCTGAGCTTCTCGAAGGTGTGGGTACGGGCGAGGTTGGTGGCAACCCTCTGGTTTGTCTCGGCCGAACCCTTGAAGACCACCTTCGACACTGAGTTTCTTGCGACGGCTTCCATCGTTCGCTCATAGAACTGCCGTATCAACTGGGCTTCGGTCGACTTCGACCGGTTGGCGAGACTGGCTTGAGCGATGCCGAACGGCTTCGGGATAGGCGCGTCGTCGCGGAGCCATCGCGAAAGCTCCACAGCGTCAACCTCTTGGTCGATGCCGCACTCGACATAATTCACGACGACGATGCCGTCACCGCACATCTCTGTGACCAGCCCGAGTTCCACAAGCCTCGCTATATGCTCTTTGACCCGTTTCCGCTCGCATTGCAGCACTTGGGAGGCTTGGGTCATCGTGAAATCGCTCCCTAGCCTGCTTCGGAGGTACTGGTAGAGGCTGGCCGTGCGCTGGTCATCCTTGAGCGCGAGGTAGAGCTGTTCTTGTTCGGCCTGTTGGAGCCCCAGTATCAGGCGTTTGGTTTGAGGCTGGATGAGAATCGAGGAGTGACCTCTGAATCCCTGGTCGTCCGGGATGGCGCTTGTGACTGGCCGAACCGTCCAGACGTTTAGCGCGTCCTCCTGTGACTTCTCAACAAATCCGATCTTCTCCAAGGCCGCAAGTGAACTCTGGACGAGTCCAGCTGAGCTGATTCCGAGTTCGTCGGCGAGCCCCCGGCAGCTGAAGGGTTGTCGGCCGTGCCGGGACCTGAGGAGAAGGTAGATGTTTTGTTGGTTCTTGATTCGGACGAGTTCTTTCAAACGAGCGGTATTCTTCGGGCTGATCGGTTTGAGACCACAGACAGAGACGCTATTCATTACGGTGACCATC
>JANPDX010000561.1:0-12676 GCA_031431695.1 Dehalococcoidia bacterium | reverse complement strand
AGCCGGTCGTAGGGGGAACGGCTTCACCACGAGCGCGCCCGGGGGCGTCTATCGCTGCAGCGGCGAGGACAAGTGGGTGGCCGTCTCGGTTTCGAGCGACACCGAGTGGCAACGCCTGGTGGAGTTCATGGGTCAGCCGTTGTGGGCGAGCAAAGTGAAGTTCGCCACAGCTAACTCCCGCGTCGCCAACAAGAAGGAACTGGATGCCCACCTGCAACGTTGGACGCGTGCCTTCGACAATCTGGACCTCGCTGTCGCACTACAAGGCGTCGGTGTTTCCGCCATGCCGTCGAGTGACCCTGAGGACCTGCTTCGAAACCCTCATTTTGACGAGCGCGGCACAATCGCGACCCAGGACTTCCCTCGGGAACCAGGCCGTCGAATGCCGAACCTCCCCTGGCGTTCGCGCCAGCACGGAACGTTGAATCGGTCCATCCCTTCGCCTCCCGCGGTGGGTGAACACACTGCTGAGATCCTCTCGCCGCTCGGGATTTCAGCGGGCCTCATCGAACAGCTGCTGTCCGCAGCGGCAGCGGCCACTCAACCAACTCCCGCTCGCATCCATTAACCCACTCTCATCCAACCGGAGGACCCTCAATGGCCATCGTTGAATACGAACTTGAAGACAAAATCGCTGTGATCAGGTTCAATCGCCCCGAACGCCTCAACGCGTTTTCCGCTGAGATGGTTCAGGCGACCGCTGACGCGTTCGCCCGCTTCCGCGCCGACAACGACGCATGGGTGGCCATCCTCACGGGGAATGGACGCGCCTTTTCCGCCGGACGTGACCTCAAGATGGAGGTGAGCGAGGGACGGATGGACATATCGAAGGACAGTATGTCCCCGAGCCCGTTCCACCTCGTGGAGTCCGAGAAACCTGTCATCGCCGCCGTTCACGGGTATGCGATCGGTGCGGGATTTTACCTGGCCCTCGGATGCGACATGCGCATAGCGGGGACTTCTACCAAGTTCGGGATGGGAGAGATTCCCACGGGTCTGCTTGGGCCCTACTGGCTGTCGGCCGCCGAGTCGCTACCATGGGCTATCGCCATGGAGCTGACGCTCATCGGCGATCAGATTTCGGCTGATAAGGCACTAGAACTGCATCTGGTCAACGAAGTCGTCCCCGACGACCAAGTGCTCGACGCGGCCCGCCGCTGGGCCCAACGGCTCATCGCGCTTCCTCCGGTCCAGGTTCGGCGGACCAAGGCCATGATGACCGCCATGCGCCAGGTCCCGGGCAAGGAGATGCTCTCTTGGGAATACCGTGAGCGCCTGTTTCTCAACGCTCTTGACGACACCAAGGAAGCTGCGCTCGCCTGGGTGGAAAAGCGCATTCCGCAATTTCAGGGGCGCTAGCTACCGCCGGCGCTTGGCGCCACTCCGCACTAACCATCCTTATGTCGGCCCGTCTTCGCGGCCGGAACTGGAGGCTGGCCTGAAGAGTGGCTCCTATGCACAACATGTTGATCCCAGAGAGACAAACCTGGTCGAATACTTCGGATTGTGCAAGTCTCGTAGGCGCCTGCCACGTTCTACCGCTTTTCGAAGTGAAGGTCCGTCTGGATCACTTTGCCAGGTTGGAAGGTGATGCGTTCGGTGGCATAGCACCTGCCTAGATTCTTCGCTCCCCCGCAACTGATCTCCGGATACAGGAACGTAAGCTCGATGCTCTCGCCCTCCATACCAACTGTTCCTTTGATGACGAGCTCGTAGTCTGCCTTTGCGTAGTACTCGTCGAGGGCGAGGTCGTACGGCCACAAATTTGCTTCGAGAAACACAATGTCACCGCCAACGTCCTGCTTGGTTGTGGGGACGAGTTGGCCGTTGACGAACAACTTGCCTCTGATGACCATGTCATCCGCAGCGGAATCGGCTCGCGCTAGCAGCATCGCCATCGAGTAGAGAACCCCATTGACCAACGCCTCCTGGAAGTCCGGCGAGTTAGAACCCGGTCTCCCGGTCCCTCCCTCGAGAACGAATAGGATCCGCCCCGTCCGCACCCAGAGTGTCGTGCGTTCACGCGGGTCCGCTGCGATCTTGGCTTCGTCATATCCGATGATGTTGAGCGACCAGCCCGATGAGACCGAAGTGAGATCCTCGCCGAGTGCTTGCCGCTCGAAAGCATCTTGAGCCGCAGCTTCGCTCTTATACCCTGTTGAGCTGCTCTTGAGATATGTCAGTGCGCTCAACGGGTCGATGCCGTCGTAGGGCTTGGCGCGGTACAGCTCTTGCCGAACCATCTCGACCATGTGGTATTGCTCGACGGACTCATCAGACGCCGACGGTTCGTTGACGTAGCGGCTGATCAGCCAGCCATTCCCAGAGTCAGAGGGACCGCGGCGAGAGAGAACGCCAAGTGGGTCAGGGCAGAACCGATCGAAGCAATAGTTGTCGCCAAGGTACGGGGGGTCGATCGAAAGCACTTGGATGTCGTCGGGCAACGGAGGCTCATCGTCCGCGCACCCAGCCACGGTAACGAGGCCGGCCGCGGCGAACAGAATGAACAGGAGCTTCCAGCCAGTGCGCCGCATCGCGCCAAGCGTAGACGCTCGGGCTTATCGTCGCCAAGGCAACTGCGCACTCTCGGTCTTATGGAAGGCATACGCCCGTTCCGGCTCCCGTCGTTCGCCCCTGCTTCGGGCACATCGCGGGCGAACCACCACAGCCGAAAGCTCGTAGTAGGCGAGGTGGCCCTTTCCAAGGGCTTTGATTTCGCCGTTGCGCCCATCTTCTCCAACGCCGACATCACCGCGTCGCGACTGGGGTCACCGGCCCGACTCACTCCGTATGCCGCGCGCCGACGAGCGGGGACGGCGGATCCTAAGTCAGCGAGTGCTCCTCGCTCTTCGGCGGGCTGCGGTCGCACGCCAATTGTCTCGTCTGTCGTGCGGGTTGTTTGGAAGCCATCTGTCCCGCTGGCGACTCTTTCGGCGAGCTAGTGTCCGTGACCGGCAGGTCCTCGTGCAGCTTCGCGCGCCAACGCTGAGAGATGCGCGATCAAGTCCGCAGATGCTCGGGGAAGTCCATCGAGCAGCTCCTCATTGTGTTCACCGAGCTGGGGCGGCGGCGGGACAGAGGCATCCAGTTCAGTATGAGCGGCGAAATGCCACGGTAGGTTCGGGATGATTCGCCCCGGTTCGAGAGCGTAATCCTGGGGCGCCATCGCCCCGCGAGCGCGGAAGTGCGGATTTTGGACCACGTCCTCGGGGTCGCTGGATGGGACAGCGGGGACTCCCGCTGCTTGCAGTCGTTCGGTAAGTTGGAAGTTGTCGAAATTCCTGGTCCACTCTGAGATGTGCGCGTCAATTTCACTTCTGCGAGCGACGCGGCCGGCGTTGGCGACAAGTTCGCCGTCCGCCCATGCAGGGTTGCCCATCGTGTTCACGAGCTTCGCCCACTGTTCGTCAGTTCGCACGGAGATTGCTATCCATTTGTCATCGCCCTGGGTGCGGTAGACGTTCCGTGGCGCGTGTTTCGGCGCCGGAAGCTCGGCCTCGCCCGCGAAGTGAGCCATGAAGGGTTCGCCCATCAGCGCCATGGAGGTCTCTGCCATCGAGAGGTCAATGTGCGCACCTTCGCTGGTGGCCTTCGCGCGCCGCACGGCTAACAGCGCTGCATAGGCGATTGATGTTCCGGCGACCAGGTCCGAAAAGGTCGCGCCGATCGGGGTTGGGAAGCCACCGTTGGAGTTGAGTGAGGTGAGCCCGACGAAAGCGGCGATCGTGTTCATGTAGGCACTGTGGGAGGCCATTGGGCCAGTGCGACCAAAGCCGCTGCAGGAAACCATCACGAGACTCGGGTTCCGAGCGGACATGGATTCATAGCTAAGCCCGAACCGCTCCATCCCCCCGGCCAAGAAGCTTTCGACGACGACATCGCAGGACACCGCAATTTCCAGGGCAAGGGCCGACTGCACCGGATCGGAAAGGTGAAGCGTCACGCTCTTCTTGCCCGCGTTCACCGCGCTGAAGTAGCCACTTCGGTTCCGATCCATCGTAGCGTCCGTGTAGGGCCCAACCTCGCGGGTGTGGTCCATCGGATGGACGCCCTCAATCTTGATGACTTCAGCTCCCATGCGAGCGAGCAGGTATGTGCTGTACGGACCAGCGACCACCCGGGAAAAGTCGGCGACCTTGAGGCCACGCAGGGGAAGGTTTGTGTCGGTCATAGTCCAGCTCCGGCGTCACGGAGTTCTTCGAGCGAGCAACCCAGCCATTCGCGCAAGACGTGCGCGTTGTGCTGTCCCGGCAGTGGCGCCGCGAGAGTCTCGCCTTGCGGACCAAGGCGAAAGGGCCTGCCCGGAGCGCGCAGGTCACCGTCCGCGGAGGACATGGCGATGAAGAATTCTCGTTCAGCGAACTGCTTGGCGGAGGCAGCCTCTGCCACGTTGTTGACTGGCGCGATGGCGATGCCGCGTTTTTGGCCCTCTTCGTAAAGGGTCGCTGTTTTGACCTTTCTGAGTTCTTCCTGCAGCAGAGGTTCGAGAGCGTCCCAGTACTGCGAGCGCAACGGGTGTGTCGCAAACAGTTCGTTTTCGCCCCAATCAGGCGAACCGAGAACTTCCAGCAATGCCCGCCATGGTTCCTCCTGCATGAGCAGCATGTCAACGAATCCGTCGGCCGTTGCCTGTTGGAAAACGGGTGCGGCGACAGGAGAACGTGCGAGCTTGCTGCGGCTCGGCAGCCCCCACCCATAGCTATAAATGACCGTCTCGTATCTCATGAACGAAACGATGGACTCTGCCACCGAGATATCTATTCGCTCGGCCGGGTTTCCGCTATCTCGTCCGGTGACTGCGACCATTGCCGCTGTTGCCGCAGCCAGCCCGGCGACCATTTCCGCGAGGTGCCCTGGGACGGCGCGTGGCCCGCTGGTCGTGATATCCGCCATGCGAAGTGCAGACGTGAAGGCCAAGCCGCTCGCGTGTTGGGCGAGGAAGTCGTCGCAAAGGTAGCCCGCCCAAGGCCCCGTACGTCCGAACCAGCTGACTTCGACCGTAACGGGACCGTCCGGCCGGTCGAGGGCCGGATTCGAGGCGTCCGCGGGTTCGATGAAGCGAACAACCACGTCGGCGCGCGCATCGAGCCGGTCTAGGATCGCTCGCCCGGCCAGCGTGTCGGCGTCGAATGAGACGCTGAGCTTGCCCGCATCGAGATAGGCAGCGGTCGGGCCCGAAACTTCGTCGGGGTCTCCAGCACGATGTCCGCCCGCAATCTGGATGACCGTCGCGCCGTATGCGGCAAGCAGCCTGCCCGCGAAACGAACTGAGCGCGCAGGACTCTCTTCGACAACCACGACGCCCGAGAGTGGCTGATCGGAGGTCCCGCTGTCGGCAGTGAGCGAAGCTCGGCCCTGATCGAGAAATGGCACGGTTAGCCCTGGGAAGTCGCGGGCTGCTTCGCAAGGAAGGAGGCAGCCATTTGGGCGGTATCAGCACGGGCGTAAAGTCCGCGGATTGTGTTGTCCATATCGAGAAGAAGCGTCTCCGAAGGGTTCACGTGCGCCTTGCGCATGAGCCGTAGTGTCGCCCGCAGATGAGCCTGAGGGAAAGCGGCAAGGCGTTCAGCATAGGAACGTACCGTGGATTCCAATTCGGCTGCCGGCACCACTTTGTTGATGAGCCCAATTTCATAGGCTCGCTGGGCCGAGATGCGGTCACCCATGAGGATGAGTTCCGCGGAGACGGCGCGCGGCAGGAGCTCGCTCATCGTGAGGTACCACGGGCCAAGCACGCCCGTGGGCAGCTCGGGAGCGCCAATCTCCGCGGTATCGGCCGCGATGCGGATGTCACCGGCGCACATCAGGAACATGCCAAGCCCGAGGGCGAAGCCGTTCACCGCGGAAATGAGCGGTTTCTCGCCAGGCGCCAGAACCGTCATTGCCAGCCGGTTCTCGCCAAGGAAGCGAGACGTGTAGGCCTCAACGTCATCTCCCAGGAGTTCGGTCTGTTCCTTGATATCGCGACCGGCGCAGAACGCGCGGCCTGAACCAATGAGCACGGCGACTCGGAGGTCATCGTCCGCGTTAAACCGTTCCCATGCGTCCTGGAGCTCGGCCTTCAGTTGCATACCGTAGGCGTTCAGTCGTTCGGGGCGGTTCAGCCGGATCCAGGCGATGGGGCCTTCTTGTTCAAACAGGACGTCGGGCACGGGCAGAAACCTCCGGTAGTGGCCGGAGACTATGGTAACGTTGTCAGAAAGTCAACGATCCTCAGCAAAAGCCCTGGCTAGTCGTTCGAGACAGCGTCCGGCGTATCCACCTTGCTGCCGGGAACCGGGCCGATAGAGCGGGTCTCCAGCCAGGACGACAGGTTCATGTCGGAGACCGGAGGGGGCGCCTCGCCGGACTCGACCCAATCGATCAGTATGCGAGCGCAATGGACACCCATAGCCACACCGTCGCTGTGGACGGCTGAAAGCGGCGGGTCCAGGAACGCGTCGAGTTGGCGATAGTCGCTCATCGTGAACACAGACACGTCGTCAGGGATACGCAGCTTGAGGATGCGGATGGCCGTCATGAACGGGCTCAGGAGTGAGTGATTCACGGCAAGGGCAGTCGCGGAGTTCGGCGCGGCCATCGCGTTGGCGATGTGGCCCGCCATCGCTGCGCCGTCGGTCGATTCCGGAAGGAACGACATGTGGCAGGTGATGCCCTGTTCCGCTGAGGCCTGCGAAACGTATCCGGGACGCGGTGTGTGCACCGTCCGCGATGTGCCGAAATACGCAACCGACGTGTGGCCGCATTCGTGCAGGCGCGCGAAAGCCGACCGGATCGCCGCAAACTCAGAGGTCATGACGAGTGGTACTTCCACATCGGCATGGCCTTTGCTCATCCCGGCGACGAGTGGAACGGCTCCGTCCAGGTAAGGGCGAGTGGAGGCCCCGAGGTCGCTCGCTCCGGCCACTAGGAGGCCGTCGACGCGGCGTTCGAACAGGCGCTCCACGAGGCTGCGCGTGCGCTCGTCGCTGGAGCGGGCGTTGGCCACGAGCATGGCGTAACCGGCGGACTCCGCGGCTTCGGCGAAGCCGTCCAGGAATTCGATCATCGGTAACTGCCGCATCTGGAAGCAGACGACGCCGAGGGTCATCGTGTGGGACGACCGAAGGCCGCGGGCGCCTTCGTTTGCGTGGTAGCCGAGGGATTCCGCGGCTTCGCGGACGCGTGTCGCGACACCCTCGTTCACGTAGGGCCGGCCCGAAAGCGCGCGTGAGGCAGTGCTCACGGAAACCTCCGCGCGGGCAGCGACTTCGCGGAGGGTCGGGGCGCGGTAGCCAGTGTTTCGGGGCACGCATCCAAGTATACGGAGCGAACGGGAGCAGAACAGCGTCGTATGGTAACGTTTGCAGACGACGACCGCGCGCGGTAGCATCCCGCGCCGGAGGCACCCGATGAGATTCGCTGATACTCCTGAACTCGCCGCCTGGCGCAACGAGGTTCGGGCCTTCGTCCGAGAGCGATGGGGCGCCGCCGATGACGGCTCCGAGTTTTTTCCGCTCATGGGCCACTTTGACACCGAGCGCGTACCGGCCTGGCTCGATGCGCTCGGTCAGCGCGGGTGGATCGCTCCCGCCTGGCCGAAGGAATATGGCGGGGCCGACCTTTCAATGCTCGAGCAGTTCGTCCTCACCCAGGAAGTGACCGCCGCCGGCGCGCCGGCCAGCCGTCGCATGTTGAACCTCGTTGGACCGACGATCATGCTTCACGGCACTCCCGAACAACGGGCGGATTATCTCCCACCAATGCTTCGTGGGGAGACGGCCTGGTGCCAGGGCTTTAGCGAGCCCGGTGCTGGTAGCGACCTTGCCAGCCTTCGAACCGCGGCCGTACGGGATGGCGATGACTACGTGGTCAACGGCCAGAAAATCTGGACTTCCGGTGCTCACGAGTCGGACTGGATGTTCATGCTCACGCGAACCGATCCGGCCGCGCCGAAGCACCGCGGCATTACCTACCTGCTCGTGAACATGAAGTCGCCGGGAATCGAAGTCCGCCCGCTGTATTCGCTCGACGGTGGGCATTGGTTCAACGAGGTGTTTTTCCAGGACGTGCGAGTACCTGTCGCGAACCGCATCGGGGAAGAAAATGCCGGGTGGTATGTCGCGACTTCCACGTTGGACTTCGAACGCTCAAACATCGGACTCGCCATGACCGCGAACAAGAGCCTGGAGCGGCTATGCCGCTACCTCGGTGCGCGGCAGGGCAGACCGACCCAGGTTCAGCGACACGAAGTCGCCAGCCGGGCGATCGAGATCTCGATTGCCGAATTGCTTTCGTATGTCGTCGTCGAAATCCAGGCCAAAGGCGGCGTGCCGAACATGGAAGCAAGTCGCTGCAAGATGTACGGCACCGAACTTTGGCAGCGGCTCGCCAGCACCCGGCTGCGGCTCGCTGGCATGACAGGTCAGCTGACGACACCGGTGGGCCTCGAACTGGACTACGGCATGCACGTCGCCGCCGAGTATATGAACACGCTGACGACGACGATCGCAGGGGGAACGAGCGAAGTACAGCGGAACATCATCGCGACCCGCGGACTCGGACTTCCTCGAGGCTAACGCCGGAGGCGCGGGTCGGAGTAGAGGTAGCTCAGGTCCACGATCAGGTTGATCGCCATCGCGATCACCGCGATGAAGACGACGTTGAACTGGAGCTGCGTGTAGTCCCTGTTGACGATTGCGTCGAGCGTCAGCTTCCCCACGCCCGGGAGAGAGAAGATCTGCTCCAGGACGATGGCGCCGCCCATGAGCGTTGTTGTCTGGATGCCGATGACGGTGGTCGCCGGGATGAGCGCATTGCGCAGCGCGTGGCGTAAGACCACCGTCCGGCCGCGCAGGCCCTTCGCGGTGGCAGTTCGAATGTAATCCTGCGTCAGCACCTCGATCATCGCGGAACGGATCGTGCGCATGAGCAGGGCCGACTGCGCGTACCCGAGGATCAGCGACGGCAATAGGAGTTGCTGCAGGTTGTGCCAGGGGGCTTCCCACGGACTTCGGTAGGTGAACGGCGGCGCCCAGTGCCAGTAAATGCTCAGAAACGTCAGCGCGAGGATTGCGAGCCAGAACGATGGTACGGCCTGCCCGAGCACGGCGACGACGCGCACGATTTGATCAAGCATCGTCCCTGAACGAACAGCTGATACGACGCCGAGCGGCACCGCGATGACGAGCGAGACCATGGTCGTGAGGATTGCGAGCTCGATCGTCACGGGTAGTCGTTTGCGAAACTGTTCTCCCACGGGCAGGCTGTTTTGCAGCGACACACCGGGGTCGCCCCGTGCGAGGCCGCCAAGCCAGTCCAGGTATTGCTCGTAGATTGGCGCGTCGAGGCCGAGTTGCTCGCGGAGCGCTTCCACGTCCTGGGGAGTGGCGCCTTCGCCGAGGCGGACGGACGCGAGGTCGCCGGGGACGATGCGTATGGCGACAAAAGCCAGCACCGTGACCAGCAGAAGGACGGGCAAGCTCGCCATGAGCCGCACCACCACGTAGCGAATCATGCGCCTCTCCCTCGATTGCGCGGGTCAAGCAGATCCCGCAGGGTGTCGCCCAGCAAGTTAAACGCGAGGACGGTGACGGATATCGCCAGTCCCGGGAAGATGGCGAGCCACGACGCTACCTCGAAGAGGTCCCGGTTCTGTCCCGAGAGCAGGTTCCCCCAGGTCGGTTCTGGTGGTTGAACGCCAAGCCCCAGGAAGCTCAGGCTCGCTTCGGCGAGAATTGCCGTGCCGACGAGCGAAGCAGCGACCACAAGCACGGGCGCAAAGATGTTCGGCACGATGTGGAACACGAGGATGCGAGCATTGCTCGCGCCGACCGCCCGCGCGGAGTCCACGTAAGCCTGCGCCGCCACCACCATCGTCGCACCCCGCGCGACCCGGCTGATCGCGGGCACCGTGACAAGGGCGAGAACCAGGATGATGTTGCGTTCCGAAGCCCCCATCAGCGACACGATGACCAGGACTAACAGCAACGCGGGGAAGGCCATCACTGCGTCCATCACACGCTGGATGCAGGTATCCACCCAACCTCCGAAGAACCCTGATACGAGCCCGCTGACACCACCGATGACCGTGCTCATCGCGATCGGCGCGACGCCGATCCAGAGCGACACTCGCGACCCGTACAGAATGCGGCTGAACTGGTCCCGTCCAAAGGAATCTGTGCCGAGCCAGTAGCGGCCGTTCGGGCTTTGCAGTCGGTCGATGCGATGAAGTTCGAGAGGGTCGTAGCGAGCCAGTTGTGGCGCGAAGACCGCGGCCGCGAACAGAAAGACCAGGATTAACAGCGCTGCCACGCCAAGCGGTGAGCGCCGCGCAACTCTTCGCACCCGCGGGCCGAAGGCGCGCCGCGTTGAAGCGGCTCGCTGCAGCTCGTGGAGTTCGCCGGCCGGTGCGCTCATCGTTTTCCTGCTGCCCGAGTACGTTGATTTGTCCGCCTGTACTCCAAGATTGGAGATGCTCGCGCCGGGCGGCGCGAGTGTCAAGTATTTTCTGACATCGTTTGCAGAAATCGCCGGCGCCGCCGTAGAGTCCCGGTTCCGGGGAGGAAATCGCCGATGCACACCGAGCTAGCCGTGGTGGTTGATAACCTGATGTTCCCCGAGAGCCCTCGATGGCACGACGGCGCCCTCTGGTTCTCGGACATGTACGCCGGCCGAGTCTGCCGCTTCGACCCTGAAACGAACGAGGTAGAGACGATCATCGAACTCGAAGACCGGCCGTCCGGCATCGGCTGGCTTCCCGATGGAAGGATGCTCGTTGTCTCGATGGCCGAACGCCGGATTCTTCGCCTCGACCGGCTCGGGTTAACGCTCCATGCCGACTTGCGCCCGTTCGTTAGCGGCGATGCGAACGACGCCGTGGTCGGTCCGGATGGGCGCGCGTACGTGGGGAACTTCGGCGCCGGATACGCCGAAGGCCGCGACGTGGAGCCAGCGAACCTGGTCATCGTGGAGCCGGACGGCAGCGCGAGGCCCGGGCCGGGCGAATTGCTGTTCCCAAATGGCACGGTCATCACTCCTGACCGGAGGCGGTTGATACTTGCCGAGGGCTTTCGGAAACAGCTCACCGAATTCGATATCGACACGGACGGGGAGTTGGTCAATCGCCGGGTGTTCGCCGAATTAGCCGACATCCCGGATGGAATCGCCCTAGACGAGGCTGGCGACATCTGGGTCGCATTGCCGCTCGCGCAGGAATTCGTTCGCGTGAGCCGAGGTGGCAACGTTACCTCTCGCATTTCGGTGGCTCCGTTTGGTGCTTTTGCCTGCACCCTGGGAGGCCCGGACCGTCGCACACTGTTCATGTGTGTGGCCGCCGGGACGCCAGAAGAGATACGAAACAGGGCATCGCGGGGACGGATCGTCGCGGTTAAGGTTGATGTGGCGGGGCGTGGCTGGCCGTAGGCATGGCCCGGTTCAGCTTCCAGAAAAGTATTGACAACGTTTGCAGAAACACCGTACAACTCGACTCAGTTTGAAAAGAGGAATGGGACAGCGTGAACTACTGGCAACGAAAGAACCTTTCCAGGCGCCGTGTGCTGGTGGGAGCGGGCACCATAGGGGCAGGGGCGCTCGGAGTCGCCCTGGTTGGCTGCGGCGACGACGATGACGACGATGACGTAGCACCGGCGACAAACACTCCGGAAACCGCGGCGGCCTCGCCCACCGTCGTGCAAGATCCGCCGAAGCGTGGTGGGACCTTCGCTTCGTACAACCT
Source organism: Dehalococcoidia bacterium (assembly GCA_031431695.1). GTDB lineage: Bacteria > Chloroflexota > Dehalococcoidia > Tepidiformales > Tepidiformaceae > Amarobacter. The sequence continues at coordinate 960 of JANPDX010000561.1, read as the reverse complement.
CAACGCAACGGTGGACTCGCTGGACATCCAGCAGAGCACCCACCCGGGCACGCAGGCCTATTCGCAGTTCACCAACGATGGGCTGACGATGTTGGACGAACGCACGCCGGGTGACTTCCAGCAGAAGCCCCAACTCGCGGAGTCCTGGGAACAGCCGGACGCCACAACCATCATTCTCAAGATCCGCAAGGGTGTAAAATACGCCAATGTCGCTCCGGCGAACGGGCGCGAAATGACCGCCCAGGACGTCGTCTTCAGCCTGAAGCGAATGGCGACCGACGACGCGAAATTCCCGCGCCGCACCTGGTTCAAACAGGTGGATTCGATTGAAGCCACCGATGCCAACACGGTCCGCATCAAGACGAAGCAGCCGTACGCGGCCCTGATGTACCTCCTCGGTTCGCCCTGGATGGTGGTCATCAGCCCCGAGCAGGCGGCCCAAGATGGCGCGGTCCTGAAGAACCTCGTCGGCACAGGACCCTATATCGCGAAGAAGCTCGAAGTCGGCACCGAGTTCGTTTTCGAACGCAACCCGGACTACTGGGACGCGGGCAAACCGTATCTCGATAGGTTCCAGTTCCTGAACATCCAGGGTGTCGCGGCGCAACTCGCGGCCTTCCGCGCAGGGCAGACGCACTATGCCGACCCCGGCGCCGACCTCATCGAAAAGTTCCGGTCGGAGAACCCGAGCGCCCGCGAGTGGACCGGTCCGCGCGTCGGCATTGGCATTCTTGCTTTCAACGGCAAGAAGGCGCCGTTCACCGACCCGCGTGTTCGCCAGGCCATTGCCAATGCCGTGGACCTCAAGGGCTGGATGGACGTGCTCGTGAAGGGCGATGGCCAGCAGACCGGCCCGATGTATGCGGGGTACAAGACGTGGGCTCTCGCCCAGGACAAGTTGCTCTACACGAAGCCCGATATCCAGAAGGCGAAGCAACTGCTGAACGCCGCTGGCCAGAG
>JANPDX010000560.1:0-2409 GCA_031431695.1 Dehalococcoidia bacterium | reverse complement strand
CCGCAAACGCGCCGAGACGTTCGAAGCGAAAGGTCTCGATGCCCTTGGTCGAAGCGCCGAGGTTCGCGTGTCCCAGCACACCTCGGCACAGGGGCTCGCTCACGCCGCCCGCGGCATGTTGGCCCAGTTCGATTCGCGAGTGATCGAATCTCTGCCCGCGATCACTGTCCCGACGCTAATCCTTGTCGGCGACAAGGATCAGCCGTTCCTGGGCGCCACCGAGTACATGGCAAATAAGGTTCCGGGCTCGACGAAAGTAATGATCGCCGATGCCGGGCACGCCTCGAACATCGACCAACCAGAGGCGTTCAACGCCGCCGTCCAGTCGTTCCTCGGCGGGTTGTAGCGCGGACCCGACCTACGAGACCGTTTCGAGTTCCTTGAGCGCCTCGACCACGTCCGGGATGTGTTCCTTCACTCGGAAGTCGTGGCGGATGGCCGACCGGATGGTCCCGGCTTTGTCGATGACGTAGGTGATCCGCGGAGTCATGAACGGCAGCAACCCAACTGCCTCGTAGAGCTTGTGGACACGCCGCTCCGAGTCGGCAATCAACGGAAATGGAAGTTCGTAGCGTTCCTTGAAGCGAGTATGCGAGTCCTCGCCGTCGCCGCTAATCCCGAACAACACCGCGCCGTGCTCGGTGATGAGGCCGTAGTTGTCGCGGAACGAGCACGCCTGTGCGGTGCAGCCGGCCGTGAAGTCCCTCGGGTAGAAGTAGAGGACGACGTGCTTCTCGCCCTGGAACGAGGCGAGGTCGAACGTTGAGCCGTCTTCGAGCGTGGCCGTGAACTGCGGCGCCTGGGTGCCGACTTTAAGCATGGGTTCGCCCTCCGTTTGGCAAGTGTACGAGCCGAATCGCTGGATCCGTCAGTTCAGAGTTCCGGCAGGAGGGTGAATGCTTCCACATGCCTTGGGCGGATCGCACGGAAGTGGCGATGATCGAGGGTGAATACCGTCCTGGCATCGAGCCGTTCGGCGAGAGCCACGATTGATGCATCGACCGCGCCGAGCGGGAAATCCGCGTATTGGCGAACGAGTTCCGCAATACGGCGCCAGTCCAATTCGGAAGGAACTTCAACCTCCAGTTCAGTCAGTGATTCTATGAAGCGGGCCTCGGTGGCTGCATCGAGGTCGCGGTTCACAAGGTGCGAGACCTCGGAGACGCACAATATCGGGACGACGAGATCGAACTCGCGTCGCGCGAGCAGCGCTAGACATTTTCCATGCGCGGGGTCGGCGACATTCAGCGATGCGAAGATGACGCCTGTGTCGAGCACAGCGATTTGGGCCATTGTCAGTCTCGACCGAACGTTTTAGCGAGTTCAGCATCGATGTCGGCCGCCGCGTACGGCAGCTTCTTATTCGCCAATCCAACGAACCCAGGCAGGCGGGCACGGCGAGCGGCTAGCTGTGCCTCGATTTTTTCGCGAACCACCTCAGAAAGGCTAACGCCACGGCGGCGTGCCTCGATGCACAGCGTTTCATTCAGTTCGTCTGGGAGAGAGACCGTGATGCGCTTCATACGATCATACTAGCATACGGTGCCGCTTCCATGAACCGCGTTAGAATCCTCTGACCACCACCTTCGGAGTCTCCATGCCTCGTGAAAACCGCATGTTCGGCCTTTGGCCAAGTCCCATTTCTTCCGCCGCCCTCGCCGCGGGCATTCGCCTTGGGGAGCCGTGCTGGGACACTGACGGGCAGACGCTGGCCTGGATCGAAGGCCGTTCAGACCGGGGCGTGATCGTGGTGCAGGAGGCGAACGAACGCGCGACGCGGGACCTGACAGCCGATATCTCCGTGCGCGCGTTTGTCGGCTACGGCGGCGGTGACTTCACCCTCTCGCACGGCGCCGCGTACTTCGTGGGCCAGGCTGACCAGCGGATTTACCGCCAGGAACTGAGCGGAGGGCCGGCGAAGCCAATCACACCCGCCTTCGGGGCAGCGTCTACTCCAAAGGTTTCGCCCGACGGACGCTGGGTTGCCTACATCCACACCTACGAAGACGTTGATGTGGTCGCCGTCGTCGACTCGCAGGGCAAGCACTGGCCGGAGCGTCTCGGGCAGGGCAAAGACTTTTACATGCAGCCCGCGTGGCACCCGGCCAGCGATAGGCTCGCCTGGGTGGAATGGGACCACCCGAACATGCCGTGGGACGGCACCGAGCTCCGTGTCGCGCAACTGGGATTTCCGGAGGGTGGCCTACCGGTCGTAGCAAGCGCGGAAGTCGTCGCCGGAGGCCCACAAACGGCCATCTTCCAGGGAACCTTCTCGCGCGACGAATCATCGATCCTCTATGTCTCCGACGAGACTGGGTGGGGCCACATTTATCGCCGAGACCTGAAGACCGGAGAAGTGACTCAGCTCACCAGCGGCGAGTTCGAGTACGGCACACCGGCCTGGAACCA
>JANPDX010000559.1:0-1759 GCA_031431695.1 Dehalococcoidia bacterium | reverse complement strand
CGTGGCCGAACGGCAGATCACCGCCTTCCTCGATGGCGAAGACAGCCCGACCATTTCGAACCCGATCCACTCGACGGAGATCGCGGCCCAGTACGGCTTCCGCGGCGCGCTCGTGGGCGGCGTGACCGTCTACGGCTGGCTGACGCCCGTCGTTGTCGAGGTCCTCGGCGAACGCTGGCTGCACGACGGCTGGGCCGATGTCCGCTTTCGCCAGCCCACCTTCCCGGGCGATCTCATGGTCGCTCGCGCTGAGCTAGGAGACGGTGGCGTCGCTGATGTCTCAATGACGAACCCCGAAGGCACTGCCGTGATCAAAGGCACGGCGGGGTCGGGCGGGGCGCCCTGGTTCGGCGAACTGTCCACCTCCGCCCGACGCATTGCCGAACTGAAGCCGTCAGTGGTCCCGGTGCTCACACTCGAAAACGCGCCAGCGGGGCAGGAGCTTCGGCCCATGCTCGTCCCGTGGCTCCACGCCGATGCCTCGGCCTACGCCACCAACCTCCAGAAAGACCTTTCGGAGCGCTTCAACGGGCCTGAGGCTCTGGTCCATCCCGGCTGGATTGCCGCGCGAATGACACCGCTGTTGAAACACTCCTACGACTACGGCCCGTCCATCCATATTCAGACACAGGTGCAGCATCTTGCGCCGGCTCGCGCCGGACAGGCGTTCACGGTTGCGGGAACGTTCATCCGCGCCTACGAACAAAACGGCCACCACGTCGCCGAACTCGATGGCTCGTTCCTCGCCGAGGACGGCCAGGAGCTGGCACGCATGCGCCACACGACGATCTTCCGTATCCGCCCGCCGAAGGCGTGACGGGGCTATTTGAACGGGTTGACGATGGTCAGGCCTTCGATTCGCTGGCCATCCTGCAGGTCTTCGCTGAGGAGTCGCGAACAGCCGGCGCTGAGCGCAGCCGCGACGATCAGCGCATCGTAAAAGTGAAAGCCGTAACGCTCTTGGATTTCGAGGGTGCGTGCATAGAGGTGCGCCGTGGGCATAACGTCCCAGAGCGGAATGAGCACTTGTTCGAGGAATTTGCGCGCGTCTTCGGGCGTGGCCGTGACCGAGAACTTCCTTGACAGGACGCTCAGTGACTCCTGGACGACCTGGAAACTGATGCTTGCGGAACGCGATTCAAGCGCCTGTCCCACGAGCCGCTCGGCCGTCGCCTGCTTTCGCGAATCAGTCTCATCGAACGTATAGAGGAGGACGTTCGAGTCGAAGAAGTCACCGCTCATTTATCTCCTCGTGCGTGAGCTTTCGGCCGCTCGTTCATCTCGTCGCGAGTGAACTTTCGGCCGCCTGTGTTCACATACTGTTGCATGCGATGGATCGTTTCCATCGCTCTCGCGACTCGCTGTTCGTGCTCGGCGTACTCGGCAAGCCATTTCCGGAACTGTTCGTTTATCGTGGTCTGTTCCCGGCGGGCGCGATTACGGGCGGCCTCAATCAGCTTTTCGTCGGCGCTCAAAGTAATGTTCTTCATGTTCCCAGGATTCCGTACACGAATCCAGTGTACACGAGTCTCGTGCCCTGAGGCTCGCTCCCCGCGCCCAATCCTCCTAACCCTTCCCTCCGCTATCCTGACCCGACCCACTACCGGAGAAGCCCCTTTTGGAGCCAGGAGCCCCACCCGCCGAGGCTGCCGCAACCGCCCAGCCCTTGAGGCTTCGTCGCCCGAAACTCAAAGACTTCGGGCTCGTACCGCTGGTCGTGCTTTTCATCCTCAACGCCGTCGATGAATTCGACCGCGCC
>JANPDX010000558.1:0-8835 GCA_031431695.1 Dehalococcoidia bacterium | reverse complement strand
ATCTCCGCGCCTTTACCCGGCGCCGGATAGGATCGTAGAGAAAGATATGAGCGCTCCCGACTCCACCACCGACTACTACGAAGCCCTTGAGGTCTCTCCCTCGGCCAGCCCCGAGGTGGTTGAGGCCGCCTACCGCGGCCTGATGCGCAAGTACGGCGATTCTCCGGACCCGAATGTTCGAGAACGGCGCCGCAGGGTGGAAGACGCCTTCCTCGTCCTTTCGAACCCCGAACGGCGCGCGCGATATGACATCGCGCGGAGCGGGCCTATAGCGCCCCCACCGCCGCCACCGAGCGCCCCGGTTCGCCACGGCGGAGCGACCGTCACGCAGTGCGCGCGTGACCCGGCGGTGCAGACTGCGCTGCGCTGCAGCCGCTGTGACACTCCGATTTGCCCAAAGTGCCTCATTCAGACTCCTGTTGGAGCCCGCTGCAAAGATTGCGCACAACTCGCGAAAAGCCCTGTCTACACGGTCGAAGGGCAGTACCTGGCGCGAGCCGTTGGCGCAGCTGCGGCCGGCGGACTCGCGATGGGACTTATCTGGGGGTTCGCTTCAGCGAATATTCCGGGTCTGGCGTACGGCGGGATCTTCATCTCGCTCATCTTGGGAGCGGGTCTCGGTTTCGGGTTCACGAGGATCATGGAGTTCGCCGTTAATCGGAAGCGCGGCCCTATTGTGGTGGGCTGTGCGATGGGCGGCATCATCCTCGCGACTGGGGTTCAGATGTTGTTCGTAGGTGGCACGTTGCTCGTCGGCTCGATCCTGGCAGCGGCGGCAGGCCTCTACTTCGCCTATCAGAACTTGAAGTAGGCGTGCTAAGAAACGACGAAGGACATCGCGACAATGAAGCCGATGACCGCGGTGCCGACAACAGCGACGGTGATCAGATCCCTGTGTACGTGGCTGTAGTCCTTGGTGACGTGGTGGGTGCGATGGTGGAGCGAAGGCGCGGTCGCGGCGCCTCTTACCTGTGTGCGCCCGGTTGCGGCATCTTCGGCACTCAGTGGCCGCGGGAGCGAGGCAGCTGGCGCCACCCTTCGGCGCTGGCGGCGGGGTTGTCGAGCGGTCATAGCCTTCATGCTAGCGCGGCCCCCGCAACCGGTACAGCAAAGCGGGGGCTCAGACTTCCTTGACGGCGATGTCGATTGCGAACTCGCCAAAGCTCACAACAAGCGGTACCACCAGCCGGGTCAGGTTGAGGGTCGCAATCGTACTTCCCTTGCCGATGAGCAGGATCGGCGGAGACATGTCGCTCGGGTAACCGTTTCGCTCAAGCGCGATTCCAGCCTGGCCGGTGATCATATTCGCCAGTTCGCCAATCGCGCTCTGCGCGAGGGCGTCAAGTTCCTTCACTTCTTCGCCGATCATTCGAGAGGCGAATCCAAGGGCGGTTACCTCGGAAAGGGAATAGATCACGAGCCCCGCGACACCGCCCGTAATTGCGATCAGGGCGCTGACCTCGTTGCTGGTCTGAGGTGACCTGACGCGATGCAGCTGGCCCCGACTAACGGCTTCGCCGCACTCCTGTTGAATCACCCGCGCGGCGGCCTCCACGAACGGACCGATCAGTTCGACGCGAACGCGATCAGGCGCTTCTGCTGCCGCCTTTGCCGCCTCGGCTACGGTTATTTTCGCGAGCATGCTTCCTCCACCGCCGTCGGCGGACTTGTTGTGGTTCGAATGCGTTTCGAGGCGCTAGCCAACCTTCAAGGTTCTTCCCAGGTCAGTCGCATAGGCCCCGTAGTCGTCGATGTCTCGGGCAGTGATAGTCACGGTTCCAGGGAAAACGCCTTTCTCGGAATACCGCATGGCGATTTCCCAACGGGCCCAGGTCTTCAGCAATGCGGTCTTTTCGATCGGCTGGAACCGTGCCCGCAGCATCTGTTGGACGAGCTTGCGATGAGCGTCCTGTGAAATCATGACTGTCACGCTGGACATGCCGGACCGGCCACCGTCCACCTTGAAGACGAGACGGTGAAATCCCATCCCCCCGTTCATGATCTCCGAAGACATGAGGACCGCCCTTATCGGGATGGCATCACTCATGATCGGCTTCCTCAAATGTCTTCACCCATCCATCATCGTCAACGAGCCCAGAAACCTGTAGCGCCATCTTTCGGCCACGAGTTCCGGGAAATCCCGCAAATCGCTCGCAGTTCCCCACCATCACGCGCAACGGATCGGCCACGGCATGGTCGAGGACGATGACATCGCCCGGGCTCAACTGAGCGAGATCGCTCGCATCCACTCTGGCATCGCCAAGCATCGTTCGAAGCAGCACCGAAACCGGCATCAACTGGGTGTCGTGGACCTTGGCATCTTCCCGGCCGGCGCGAGAAGGCCGATTGTCAAAGATGCTCTGGCCGGTGAGCTTGGGCAGAATCTGTTCGAGAATGGTGAGCGGGAAACAGAGCGAGATACCGCCGGTCTGGTCGGCGAACCGCACCTCGTACCAGGCTGTGATCACGAACTCCGAAGGGGGAATAACGTGCATGATCTGGGGGCCGAGGGCGAGTTCGGAAACATCGGGAGTGAGTTCCACCACGCGCATCCATGGCTCAATCAAAGATCGCGCGATGTCCATCCCAATGTGCCGGATGAGTGCAACCTCTATGTCGGTCAGGTCGCGATTCAACACCCTGGCGTTGCGTTTGCCCTTCCCGCCAAGGAGCCTATCGATGATGCCAAAGGCAACATCGAGCCCAAAGGCGGTGACTGCATACCCCTGTAACGGCGACATGTCGATGATAATGACGACGGACGTAGGCCCAATCTGAGTGACGTACTCCTCATAGATACCCCGCTCAAGCGCACTCAGCCGGGCCTCAACAGGAGCTCGCAGCCGGGCACTGAAGTTCGCGGCGATCGCTCCCGCAACTCCCTGCTGGATGATCTGGAGGCCGCGCAACTGTTCCTTGGAGAGCTTTTCCGGGTGCCGGAAGTCATACGGCTTAATCCTCCGTCCGGCTTCTTTACGGACGGGCGTGGGCATGGCAACAACCGAGTCGGCGTCAGCCTGGCTGACATCCGCGTTAAGCAACGCATCGATTTCGCGTTGGCTCAGGACGGCATTTTCAGAAGCCAATGGTTTCTCCTGTCGTCAGTCTTACCACTGGACTATCGGCAGAGTATGGGTGAATTCCCTACCCCGGCCATCAAGCCAACCCCTATGTCTAAGCAACGCATAAGGGGATTTCCCACTCCAATCTGCGGGCCTCGCCCGATGCCCGAGCCGTACCATTCCTTCGTACCTTAGGAAAGCACCCGGACAAGACCTGTTCGGGACACCAGGAGGAACGCAGTGGCCACAAAGACCGAATCGGTGATCGAGTCGTCGTCCCAGCACTCTCGTGAAGAACACGTTGTTATCTTCCGGCTGGCCGAGGAGTTTTATGCGCTCGACATCCAGACCGTTCAAGAAATCGTCAGAATGCAGACGATTACTTCCATCCCCGGATCTGACTTCTGGGTGGAGGGGATAACCAACCTCCGGGGACGCGTGGTCCCCGTGATCGATCTGCGCAAGCGCTGCGGAGTTAACGCAGGTGACCACAGTCCGGAGACGCGAATCGTCGTTGTCAGCAGCGCCACCGGGATGGTTGGCTTCATCGTCGATGCCGTCTCGGAAGTGATGCGCATTCCCGGCGAACAGGTCGAGCCCCCCAGCGCCATCGTCTCGGTCCCGGAGAACACATACCTCAGGGGCATCGCAAAGTTGGATGACCGCCTCGTTTCGCTGATGGACCTCGAAGGCGTGTTGCCGAGGGCCGCCGGCGCAGCCGAAGAATTCGAATTCGCTGCCGCCGCGGCAGCCTGAGTCCAGGGCGTTACGCGCCACTTTCCGAACTCTTTCTAGGCCGAGGAGCGCCACTGCATGGCAACCACACGAGGTCAACACCTCCAATTTGATCTGGACGACGACGATGTCAAGCTCTTTTGCGAAGAAGCCGACGAACAGATCGAATTGCTCGACACCTACCTAGTCCAACTCGAAGGTGAACCCGAGGCCGACCTCGTTCAGCAAATTTTTCGGGCCGCGCACACACTGAAGGGGTCCAGCGCCACCATCGGACACAAGAAGATGGCCAGCCTGACTCACGCCATGGAAACGGTCCTCGATGCTGTTCGCCAGGGCCGCCGCACACCCACCTCGGAAGTCGTGGATGCGCTCCTCGCCGGGTTGGATGCGTTGCGCATCCTCGCCAACGAGGTCATAACCCGAATCGACTCGGGCGTCGAAACTTCGGGGCTCGAAGCCGACCTGCACGCAGTATTGGAAGCGGACGGGCCGGAAGCGAGTTCGGGGCCAACGGTCGCGGGCGGCACGACCTATCAACTCAGCGAGACATCTGTCTCCGCCGCTCTTGCCGGAATCGGCCAGGGAAGCTCGTGTTACCTGGTCGAAGTTCAGATCGACCCGAATAGTCAGCTGCCATCCATCCGTGGTTTCCAGGTACTCCAGGAAATCGATGCGCTGGGAATCGCGCTCCAGACCTGGCCCGACCGCGATCTTATCGAAGCGGGCGCGGCCGAACTCAGCATCACCGCGGCCATCCTCTCGAAGGAATCCGACGAACAACTCCAGGCGGCGGTAAGAGTCGTCTCCGATGTCTCATCGGTTTCTGTGCAAGTCATCGCGGTGGAACAGCTTGACCATCCGATCGCGGCCTCCGTCACGTCGGCCGCAAAAGCTGGCTTCGACAGTGGACGGCCGCAACTCGCCCTCGTCGGAAGCCCAGCTGTCGTTAACGACACAGCCCGCGCGCCAAAGAAGGCGGCTACCCAATCTGTCCGGATTGACGTGGAGCGACTCGATGGACTGATGAACCTCGTCGGAGAACTGGTTATCGACCGGACGCGGCTCCAGCAGATACGCGAACAGCTTTCCGCGGTACTGAAGAAGGCGAACCTGACCGAACTCGAGGAGAACTTCGAAGAAACCACCGCCCACCTGGCGCGCGTGACCGACGAGCTCCAGGAACAAATCATGCGCAGCCGTATGTTGCCCGTGAAGTCCGTGCTCACGCGGTTGCCACGGCTGGTGCGCGACGTTGCTACAAAATGCGGCAAAAGAGTCGAGCTCCTCACCGCCGGTGAGGAGACAGAGCTTGACCGCTCGGTTATCGAAGAAATTTCGGACCCGCTCGTTCATATTTTGCGAAACGCCGTCGACCACGGAATCGAGACTCCCGAAGAGCGGCGCGCCGCCGGGAAGCCTGAGACGGGCACTGTCACGGTCACGGCGTGGAACCAAGAAACTTTCATCTACCTGTCCGTTAAAGACGACGGCAAGGGAATCGATACCCGAACGTTGCGGACCAAGGTAGTGGAGAAGGGCATCATGTCGCGCGAAGCAGCGGAATCGGCGACCGAAGAGCAGGTGGTCCAATGGATATTCATGGCCGGTCTTTCGACCGCAAAGACGCTTTCCGATGTCTCCGGGCGGGGAGTCGGGATGGACATCGTCCGTACCAACATCGAACGCCTTAACGGCCAAGTGAAGGTCCGTAGCACGCCGGGCAAAGGCTCGGAAGTGATTATCCAGTTACCGCTGACCCTGGCCACGACGAAGGCCCTGATGGTGATGGCGAATAGCACCGTTTACGCGATTCCGCTCGTCTCCGTCACTGAGGCGCTGGCCGATCACGAAGCCGACATCCACTCTGTCAACGGAGTCAAGACGCTCCGCCTGCGGTCGCGTCTGCTGCCGATGATTGACCTCGCGAACGCGCTGGGCGACTCACGGCCGCGCAGCATCGAAGCGGGGCGGTTTGTCGTGGCAGCCCGCCATGGCGAACGCCAGGTGGCATTTACCGTGGACCGTCTGCTTGGCGAGCAAGACGTGGTGGTGAAGTCCATTGGCGACCTTGTGGGCAACCGAAAGGGGCTCACGGGGGCAACGATTTTGGGCGACGGAACTCTTGGGCTGATCGTTGACACGGCCAGTCTCGTTACCGACCAGGCGATCCTGGCTTCTGCCTGAGCCAGATTACGCCACCAGCGAGGGAGCAGCTTTATGCATGAAGAACTCATAGCCACACTCACCCAGGTCGCTAGAGATGGGGCGTTTCGTGCCGGGCGCGGTCTCAGTGGTCTCATGGGCCAGGAGATCAAGATCCATGTACCGAACGTTCGCAGCGGCACCAAAGCCGATGCGTGCGACGCCGTCGGAGGCGAAGAAGCTCTTGTCCTCGGGGCCTACCTCTCGATCTCAGGAGACATCACCGGCCACGTTATGTTGCTGTTCCCCGTGTCGCGCGCCCTCGAGTGTGTCGACCTGATGTGCGGGCAACCGGTCGGGACAACCGTTGAACCGGACGAGCTCGCCGAATCCGCAGTGGGCGAACTCGGAAACATTGTTGGCTCGGCGTTCATCAACGCCCTGGCGGACTACGCCAACCTGATACTTCATCCCAGCCCGCCCACTGTGATACACGATATGGCCATTGCACTTGTCGAGTCCGTTTACGCGGAAGTGCTTTCCCAGGGCGGCGACGTAGTGATGATGGATGCAATTTTCGAGGACCCTTCAGGGCGAAGCGCAGGGCTGCTCATCGTGGCGCCAGACCCTGTCTCGGTTGATAGGATCCGGAAGGTGGCGGCATGACAGCCCCGGCTCACGATGCGAGACGGATTTCCGTGGGCATTGGCCAGTTGGCGGTGACCAGGGACCCGAACGACCTTCTGATTGCTTACGGGCTCGGCTCGTGCATCGGCATTAGCTGCTACGACCCGCAAATGAAAGTTTCCGGTCTGGCGCACATACTGCTTCCCAGTTCGGAAGGTAAAATCGCCAACCCGAGCGAGCCGGCGCGTTTTGCCGACACCGGGGTTGACCTCCTGATCGCCCGCCTCGTTGAGGCTGGCGCGATAGTCCGCCGGCTCGTGGTCAAAATCGTCGGTGGGGCAGCGGTCCTCGGTCCGGCCAACGCGGAAAAGTTCAAGATCGGGGAAAGAAATGCCGAAGCAATCAAAGAACGGTTGAAGCGACACGGAGTCATCGTGGCCGCAATGGAGCTCGGTGGCACCCAGGGCCGCACCCTCGAGCTTCATCCTGCCACGGGCAAGACATTCGTCCGTAAAGCGGCTTCACCGGCCAATGAACTGTAGGGAGTCCAAAAATGACGACAATTCTTGTGGTCGATGACGCAGCGTTCATGCGGATGCGGATGTCAAAGATCCTTTCCGAAGCCGGCTACGACGTGATCCAGGCTGAGAATGGTCTGGAGGCAGTAGCCAAATACAAAGCATCCAGACCTGACGCCGTTCTCATGGACATCACGATGCCCGAGATGGACGGTCTGACCGCCCTCAAAGAGATCAAGAGCCATGACCCGCAAGCTCGGGTAGCCATGGTCACCGCCCTCGGCCAGCAGCAAATCGTGCTCGAAGCCGTAAAGAGCGGCGCCAAGGACTTCCTCGTCAAGCCCTGCGAAGGCGAACGCGTCCTCGCAGCCGTCAGCAAGCTCTGCGCCTAGGAGAACACGTTTGTCACTCCCAGCTCAGTCACCGAGAAACCAGATTCGAGTGCTCATTGTCGATGACTCCGCGTTCATGCGCCGGGCCGTTGAAAGACTGCTCACGGGCGTTCCTGGCATTGTTGTTGTCGGCACCGCTGGAGACGGCGTGGAAGCCGTCAAGCGGGCACTGGAACTTCGGCCAGACGTAATCACCATGGACGTCGAGATGCCCCGTATGGATGGAGTTTCGGCCGTGACCGAGATTATGCAGGCAGTACCGACACCGATCGTCATGGTCTCGACTTTGACCAGCGAGGGCGCCGCCACGGCAATTCGCGCGCTCGAAGCGGGCGCAGTGGAGTGCATCGGCAAGCCGACTGGTATGAGCGCCGACCTCGTCGATGTTGGCGCAAAGTTGCAGGAAGCCGTGATCCGGGCGAGCCTCGCGAAACTGCAGCGGCGCCGTCCCGGGCTGGTATCGACCCCTTCCGTGCAGCCTCCGCCGCCACAGTCCCAGCCGGCGTCCACGTCCGGACGGCTGCCGGCGCACAACTTGCTTGTCATCGGGTCCTCGACCGGCGGTCCGCCGGCACTGACAGAAGTCGTGCCCCATCTGCCGGGTGACCTGCCAGCTGCAGTAATCGTCGTTCAACACATGCCCGCGGGCTTCACCAGCGCGCTTGCCAGGCGCCTGGATCAGCTCTCACCCATGCACGTCGCCGAAGCAGTCGAAGGCGAGCTCCTCGTAAACGGACAGTGTTACGTCGCCCGGGGCGACTTCCACCTGGTGGTGACCAAAGACCGCCGCCTCCACCTCGACAAAGGCCCGTCCTTGCACGGTGTGCGACCGAGCGTCGATATCACCCTCGACTCGGTCGTGCCGGTATTCGGCCGTTCCGCGAGCGTTGCAATCCTCACCGGCATGGGCAAGGACGGAGCCGACGGAGCCGCAAGGCTTGAAGCCGCCGGAGGCAAAGTCATCGCGCAGGACGAAGCGACCTGCGTGGTCTATGGCATGCCTCGCGTGACCATGGAACGCACGCACGCGGCACACCAAGTCGCACTCAACCGAATCGCCGCGGCGCTGGTCGCGACACTTCCAACCTCGAGGTTAGCCCAGTGACAATCGATGCTCCTCCCGACAAACAATGGCTCGCCTTTCGCCAGGGTCTTGAAAACGCGATTGGCGTGCCCTTGGGCCAATACAAAGAACCGCAGATGAAGCGCCGCCTGGCAAGCATTATGTCGCGCCGCGAAATCGACGGCTGGCCAGCATTCCAGAAAGCCATCGCGGCGGACCAAAAACTCCTGAACGACGTACGCGACACGCTGACCATCAACGTGAGCGAGTTTTGGCGACAACCCGAACGATTC
>JANPDX010000557.1:0-5400 GCA_031431695.1 Dehalococcoidia bacterium | reverse complement strand
GATCGCTCGACTGTCGCGATGATGGAGTTGAGCGCTTCACCGGCCTGGTTGGTGATGTTCCGGCCGTTCTCGACGTCCTCCACGCCGACGGCCATGGCTTCCACTGCCTCTCGCGTGCCGGTCTGAACCTTGGCAATGAGGGCGGCGATCTCTTTGGTTGACTCGCTCGAACGTTCCGCAAGCGAACGCACGTTCTCGGCGACGACGGCGAATCCGCGGCCCTGTTCACCGGCGCGGGCGGCTTCTATCGCAGCATTGAGTGCGAGCAGGTTGGTTTGGGCGGCAATTTCGTCGATCGTTTTCACGATGGCGCCGATCTGCTGGCCATATTCACCCAACTGGTCGACTGTGCGGCTCGCGCGCTGAACCGCTCCCGCGATGGACTCCATTGACGCGACAGCCTGGGAGACGGCCTCCTGGCCCTTCTGGGCAGCCAGCCGGGACTCCTCCGCGCCTGTCGCGACTTCCTGCGAAGCGACGGCCACGAGCTGGATACGCTCGCCCATCTGGGTGGCTTCGATCTTCGACTGAGCGGCCGAATCGGCGGAGTTGCTGGCCGAGGCGGCAAGCTGTTGGGATCCCGCCGCGACACGCTCCACCTCCCGAGCGGATTCCTGGGAAAGACCGGCCAGGTGAACGGCGCTGCGCGTTACTTCGTTAATCGCCTCGGCAATCTGACCGGTGGCCGCCGCCATCTGGTCGGAGTTTTCACCGAGCAAGTTCGCCGCGCCCGTGATGCCTCCCGCGCCCTGCTGGACTTCCTTCACGAGCTGCGAGAGGTTCGCTACCATCGTCGAAAGTGCATTGCCGAGCGCGTCACCGCTCCCTCGTACGTTGACGCGGACGTTCAGGTTCCCTGCGGCGACTTCTGATGCGGTTCCGACCATTTCTTTCATGTACGCGGTCATATCTTGGAAGGCACGGCCGAGGTCGCCCATTTCGTCGCTCGAACGTGCGTTCACCGAGACCGAAATGTCCCCCTGCGCCAGCCGTGATGCGGCCGTTGCGGCTTCCCGCGCGGACCGTGAGATCGATCGGGCCAGCCAGGCGCCGATCCCGAGCCCTACAACCACCGCGAAAATTGAAATGCCCGTCAGCAACTTCGTGGAACTGGCTGAGGCAGCTGAGGCGGCTAACTGTGATTCCTTCGCCAGGTCGGCATTGAACTGCCCGGTCTGATCGAGTGCCTCGTTCATGGCCGTGATGTCCGCGCCCATCGCGGCCGCCTTCAGCGCCGCTCCCGCGACATCGCCGCCGGCCAGCGCGTCGAGCACGCCGTCGCGGCTCGTAGCCACCTTGGTGACCATGGCTTCCACGGCAGTCCATTGCTCCTCGTCCGAGGCGGAGGCGAACGTCTGGTGATAGGCGGCCATCGATTCTTCCGCGGCCTTCATCCGGTCCCGCGATTGCCCGATGAGCGTGTTTCGCAACGCCGGGTCGGCCGCAAGGAAGGCACGCTTCTCTTCGCGTGCGCTGGCCACCATGTGGACGTTGGTCTGGAGTGCGAACTGCACGCCAAGCACGTTCTCTACGTACAACCTGGTGGTGCGGTCCGAGGCTGAGCCCAGTTGCCGGATGCCCATCACAGCGACAATGGCCGTCAGGGCGAGCACGGCGATGAACCCGCCGAGAATTTTATGGATGAGTCGAATCTTCACTGAGTCCCTCTGTCCCTGTGGTACTCGGCGCCCGCCCCGCGACTTCCAAACGAGTCCATTGCTATCGTCGGTCGTTTTGCCGCCTTTGAAATTGAGGGTTCGCCCCAATGGCATCGCAGAGAGTCCCGATATGTGGGCTTCGGGGCATGGCCTCCGCGGGTTCCCGTACCGAAGAGTCGAACAAGGAGCATTGGTTCGCGAGCGCCGCAGGGTTGGGGGCCGGGAGTTACGATGGGCGGATGGAAATCGACTACCTCCTGCTCGCCGAACACGCGGAAGTGACTGGCAGCAAGCTCTATCTGATGGGCGGCGGCTGGGACACCATGAACGTCGCCGAAGCGCCTGCGACCGTGCGCGTGATGCTCGCCGCCGGGGTCCGCGTGGAATGGGACGAAACGAATGTGCCCGTCCCGCTGGTCGTCCGCGTGGACGACGATGACGCCCAGGAAATTTTCCGGCTCGAAGGGCAAATGAACGTGGGCCGACCGCCACATCTCCCGGCGGGCACCAGCCAACTTTCGCAGATGACCTTTGCCCTGGCCTTGAAGTTGCCGCGCTTCGGCGGCTACCGGGTCTCGTTGACGGCGGGCGCGGCTGAACGCGAAGTGCGCCGTTCGCTGCCCTTTCGGCTGGCCGCCCCCGTTACTCGGTGACTTCGAACGCCCACGCGACCACCTGCTTGAGCGGCGCCTGGACGTTGTTCGAATCCTGGACGCCAACCGCGGCGGTGTGCTTGCCTACCGTGAGCCCGGCTTTCGGCGAGTAACAGAGCCTGCCATCTTTCGGCGACTGGGTAGATGCCACTATCCAGACCGTGTCGCCGCCGGCCGTGACGTCTTTCTCATCCACGATGAAGCGGAACGCCTGCCCGAAGGTCGGCAAGTTTTCGAACGTGACGTTCACGCAGACGCCCTTCGGGTTGGTGTTGTTCGTGGTAATCGTGGAAGCGCGCGTGACTCTTGCCGCATGCTCGGGCGAGATCTTGACGATGTTCCCGCCGAGTACGGGCGCAGCCCCGAAGCCATCCGCCGGGACAGCGCTGGTGGGCAATGGGCGCGTCGTTGGCGTCGTCGGAACGTTCACGCCATCGCCGCAAGCAGCGAAAGCAAGGAACGCACAGGGAAGGGCGGAAAGGGCGAAGCGCTTCAGGTTCATGGGTGTGATCCGAGGGTAGCACCGGCGCGCGCTTTCGAGCGAAGCGCCATCTGCACCTTGGCTTTACGGGCAGTCTCGGGGCACGTTCATCCGCATCTGGAGAACGAGGTTTGCTATGGAGACGTTTGAACGAGAAGCCACTACCGAAGACGCGGCGGAGGCTCCCTCCGTCGAGGACCTGCTTCACGAGGAACTCGAAGCCAGCCGGTCCGCCGAACGCATCGCCGTCGAACGGCTACGGCAGGCGCTGCTCGCGAGCGAACCGGCGATCGAGCCGTCGATGGTAAGCGGCTCAAGCCTCGCCGAAATCGAGGCGAGCTTCGCGGCTGCCCAGGCGATGCTCAACAAACTGCGCGAGGTGGTAGCGAAGGAAACCGCCGGCAAAGTACCAGCGGGCGCACCCGGGCGGACCCGGTTCATCGCCCGTACGCCGTTCGAAAAGATCCGCGAAGGCCTGGCGGGGAAGGGGTAAGGGGGGCGGGGGCCGGGGGTGGGGGAGAACCGAACGGTGGCGAATCCGTGCGCTGCATTCTGGTACGCTTACGCCCGGAGATTACGTGAGCGACCTGCCTGATGAACGCCGGAAGCCGCCTCTATCGGATGACGAATTAGCTGATCGCCGGCTTGCCGGCCAGGAATTCGAGGCTCTCGGGGATGTCCTAGCCGCGCTCCAACATGTGAATCACTTGCTCGACGGTGTCGCGGAGGGACTGCCGCGCCCGTCTCAACTCCTGGACGCCGTCGAGCGGCGCATGGCTTCCCTTGAGACGCGGATCGAAGGCCACAACGTCGGCAGGCAGAGGCCCAAACAAACATGGGCACGTTGGAACCCGGAACGGCCGCGCGCGCTCGTCGCGCTCGATGAGACCGGCTTAAGTAAGGGTAACGACGAGGCAGCGCCCTATTTCGGAGTCGTTGCGGTCCTGGTGCTGGCAGAGAACATCCCACTGATCCAGGCCGAGATCGCCCGCTGGAAGATGAAGTTCTTCGGAGAGGAGCGGTACGTCCACGAGCTTGATATCCGAAAAGGGACCGGCCCGTTCTATTTTGGTGGAGATGACACGCGGCGCGCCGAGGCACGAAAGGAACACTTCTTGCTGCTCCGTGACCTGCCGTATGAAATTACGGCCGTCGTCATCGATAAGGTTCGGTTCGTCCGCGAACATCCGGACGGACGTGTGGATCGCGTCCTGCCGATGCGGCTCTACCCCATGGTGGTTAACATGTTGTTCGAACGCGTCGTGCATTGGCTGTGGGCCAATGGCGACCGCAAGGGCGACATCGAAGCGGAAGGAATCGGGGAGAAGGAGGACGCTTACCTCCAGCAGGCTGTGGCGAGCCTAAAGCTTCGCGGCACACGGTTTCAATCAGAGCGTTGGTTTCGATACCAACTTGCGGACCATGTGAGTTTCCATGGGAAGCCCAATGCACATGGCGGGCTGCAACTGGCGGATTGGGTCGTCAAGGCATGTGCCGATGCCGCACGGGCCGCCCGAAACCCAGGGCTTCGCGCCAACGACGCGGTCAACCATGCGATGTGGGACGCGGTGAGAGGGCATGTTTACGACGGTCGCCAAGGCCGGGAGGACACATTCGGAATCAAGGTCTATCCGGGGCTTTCGCATGAGGAGAGAGTATGGCTTTTCCCCGGCTGCGACTCTGAAAGCCTCCCGATCTGGGAGCCAGAAAAGCTCAAAGGCCCCGCAGCCTAGACCGCGAGACCCTCGATCGCCGACCTGCCAAATGGACAGATCCTTAGTTCCGATACTAACAGCGACACACTGCCAAGTCGACCTTTCTGTTGGCAAGCGACAGTAATTGACGCGATGTGAGGCCGGGTGCCAGCTTCAGGAGGCAGGTTCCAGCAGAGGGTTGGTCGGGGTGACAGGATTTGAACCTGTGGCCTCTACGTCCCGAACGTAGCGCTCTGCCAGGCTGAGCTACACCCCGATCCGAATCCGCATGGTAACAGGCAGCCCGCATTTGCGGTAATTGCCTGCTCGCCGGCTTCGAAACGCGCCGAGGCCGGGGCTTCACCGAACGTTGGTCACCGAAGTAGGTCCCATCGACCAGATCCTAACCCTCGTGGAGCGGCGGGCTCTGGCAGATGTTCTTCAAGGCGACGTACATCCCGCCGCGCGTGTACGCCTGCAGGCGCCGCCGGCCCGCGGGCATGGCGTAGGTTCCTTCGCGCTGGCAGAAATCCACCAGCGGCCGGACGGCTGCATCCCACGAGAGCTCCCCCGCGATTGTGCCCAGGTTCACCTTGCACTCGGCCACGAACGCCCGGTCATCGAGGATGCGTTCGATGCCCGCTTCCACCGCGTCAACATCCCGTTCCGGGACGGTGATGCCCAGGGGGGCATCGTGGACGCGGTCGGCGAGGACGTCGCCCTGGGTGCAGAGGAGCGGCACACGCGCCCGGAAGAGATCGACGTAGCGCGTGCGGAAGGCGAACCGGCTCTCCAGGTTTTCGTACCCGAGACAGACGCTCCCATCGGCTTCGGCGAGGAAGTCGTCGATGCGTTCGTAGGGCACCCAGCCACTCCGGAAGAAGACGTTGCGGCCGTCGAGGCCGAGTTCGCGC
>JANPDX010000556.1:0-1684 GCA_031431695.1 Dehalococcoidia bacterium | reverse complement strand
GGCGCCACCGAACCCTTCATCGAGAAGAACTACGGCGACTCCTTCGAGCACACCAACCTCGAATCCGTGTTGTCGGGCCTCGGAGTTGGGCGCCTCGTAGTGGTCGGCGCACAGACTGACGCGTGCATTCGCTCGACGCTGCACGGCGCATTGGTCAGGGGGTACGACGCGATCCTTGTCAGCGACGCACACACGACGGAAGACCAGACGGCATGGGGCGCACCGCCGCCCGAGAAGGTTATCGCGCACACGAACTTGTACTGGACCTACCAGACAGCTCCGGGGCGGACGGCCGGCACGGTGAAAACCACGGAGGTCGCGTTTAAAGGCAAGCCCTGAAGCCCGGCGATGTGCCTCGTCGGTAGGTTCGCGGGGACGCGACAGTTGCTGGTGATTTAACTTGCCATCTTGACATGGCTTATTGGCGTGTTAGGATATGGGTATGGAACAAGAGGAACTCACGTTGGAAGAGCTCTCCGACAGAGCGTTCCTGCCTGCGCGAATCGTACGCAGCTACATCGAGCAGGGACTGCTCCGAGGCCCAAGTTCCAAAGGCCGCTATGCGCGATATGGCGACTACCACCTTAAGCGATTGCTAGCGATCCGGGCGCTACGCGATCAGAATCTCTCGCTGGCGGATATCCGGCGTCAGCTGCTTTCGATGAGCGATGATGACATCGCTCGCATCGGGGCCACAGCTTCGACCACCGGGGCACAGACCACTGCACCACGCGGCTCCGCGCTCGAATACCTTCGGGGGCTTGCTGAACAATCCTTAGAACGCACAGACGCACAACTCGACAATTCAATCACTCCGAGCAGCGCAGCCCGGAGGAGACTTGCCGGTCAATCGGCCCCGCCGTTAACAAAGGGGCCCGAAACATCGAACCCCTTCGAACGACTGCTGGTTGCCCTCCAACGATCGCTCGCGATGCGCAGGGTGGATCGCCAGGCACATGGCGAAACGTGGTTTCGCATCGCCGTTACGCCCGACATCGAGTTGCACGTGCGAGGGGCGCTCAGTCCCGAAGCTCAGGCAACGATGGAACGTCTTTCAGACTATCTGCGCGAAGTTGCACTTGGGGGGCCCGGGCCTACTCCCCCGCCCTGACACCAGACCAGTCCCAAACGACTCCGAATTCAACCTGCCCTAAGGAGGCCACGCTATGATCGAAAAGAACCACCGAATTACCGTTGCTGCGACTCCCGACCGCCACCTGGTCTGGGACCGCGGCGAGTCCGTCCGCTACATCGTCGTCCAGTTGGGCGTCCCTGCCGTTGACCGAAGCTCCGGTCCGACTCGCCTGCCTTTGAACCTCTCGATGGTCATCGACGCGAGCGGTTCCATGGCCGGTGAAAACCTTGAGGCGGCAAAAAGTGCCGTCGTGGGAATCGCTGACCGACTAAGCGACCAGGACACGCTTTCAATCGTGAGTTTCGCCGATGATGTGGTGACACACCTTGACGGCGTGCCGATGAGCGCCCCGGGGCGTCAGCTGGCAAAGGGGTCGCTGCAGCCGCTCACTACCCGCGGCTCCACCGATCTTTCCAGCGGCTGGCTCAAAGGGGCGGAGTGTGTCGCGACTGTCATGGAACGAGCTACCGGGCTACATAGCCGGGTGATCGTCCTCTCCGACGGCCACGCCAATCGAGGAATCCTGGACCTGACGGAGATCGGAGCCCA
>JANPDX010000555.1:0-8118 GCA_031431695.1 Dehalococcoidia bacterium | reverse complement strand
GTGCTACTGCCCGCCCCCGGTCGAGCCTTCCGGCACGCGGTCGGTGACGTGAGGACCCTCAACGTTGATGTTGGGGAGCAGCCGGTCAAGCCACTTTGGCATCCACCAGTTGGCGTCGCGAAGAAGTTCCATCGTCGAAGGAACGAGGAACACCCGGACGATAGTGGCATCGACGAAGATGGCAGTCGCCAGACCGATGCCGAACTGTTTGATGACGCGGTCCGGGCCGAGGACGAAGGCCAGGAAGACGGTAACCATGATCGCGGCGGCGGCCGTAATCACGCGAGCTGTGGCCGTGAGGCCGTTCGCGACAGCGTCCGGGGTGTTGCCGGTACGGAGGTACTCCTCGCGGATGCGGCTGATGAGGAAGACTTCGTAGTCCATCGAGAGGCCGAAGAGGATGGCGAACATCATCATCGGCAAGAAGACTTCGATTGGTCCCTTGTCGACGCCGATGAGGCTTCCGCCCCAGCCGAACTGGAAGATGGCGACGACCACTCCGTAGGCGGCGCCAATCGAGAGCAGGTTCATGATCGCCGCCTTGATGGCGATGACGACGGAGCGGAAGACTGCGGTCAGCAAGATGAAGCTGAGGCCAATGACGCCCAAGAAAAGGAGCGGCATGCGGGACTGGATCTGGTTGGCCGCATCGACGTTGAATGCCGTTGAGCCAGTCAGAAAGTATTCGGCGCCGGAAGACTCCAGGGCGGGCAGGATGTCGTCTCGCAGCCGGTTGACCAGGTCAGTGGTCTCATCGGCCTGGGGCTTCGTCTTTGGGACGATCTGGAAGATGGCGGTATCGCTGTTGGCAGCCTCACCGCGATTGAAGAAGGGAGGAGCGGCGCTGGCGACGTTGACGTCGGCGCTGATTTGCTCACGGGCGCGCTCGATTGACTCCGCGCCGCCTCCCTTGATATTAACGACGGCGAGAATAGGGCCGTTGAACCCCGGGCCGAATCCTTCTGCGAGGATGTCGTACCCGCGGCGGCTGTGGAGCTCGGTGCTGCCGTTACCGGCATCGGTGAAGCCGAGGTCCATCTTCAGGAGCGGCAACGCCATGACAATGAGGATTCCCGCCGCGACGACGGCGAAGATCGCCGGCCGGCGCTGAATGCGGCGGCTCAGCTTGTACCAGTTGCTGGAAGTGTCGACGCCCTCCGTCTGGTGTAGGAATGGGACTTTCCAGCTATCGATGCGGTGCCCGACGAGGGAGAGTGCCGCAGGGGTGACGGTGAGCGCAATTAGCACGGCGAGGATGACGACGATCGTCCCGGAAGCCCCGAGCATCGCGACGAACGGCATCCCAACAACGAAGAGGCCGAGGAACGCGAGGGATACGACGAGGCCGGCGAAGATGACCGATTTTCCGGCTGTGGTAACGGCAATAACGACCGAATCTTCCACGGAGTGGCCGGTATGCATGCCTTCGCGGAAGCGGGTAACGACGAGGAGCGCGTAGTCGATCCCCACGCCGATACCGATCATCGCGGCGAACTGCGGCGCGAATTCCGGGAAGGGGAAGAAGTTCGCGAGCAGGGCAATACTCGCGAAGCCAGAGATAAGACCCATGATTGCGGACACAATCGGCAGGCCCATCGCGACGACGGAGCCGAACGCAACGAGGAGGATGACAATGGCCGCGAGCATGCCGAGCATTTCGGAGCCGAAGTGCGGCTGCTCGTTGAAGTAGACGGCGTCGCCGCTGACTTCGACGCCTACGCCGTGGCTTTCCGCCTGCACGGTCTCAACAACCTTTAGGATGTCGGCGATTTCGGAGACGCCGACATCTTCCTGGGTGCCCTTGAAGCGGATGACGGCTCGGGCGACTTTGCCATCGGCGGAGACGTACCCGGGGTTGTCGTAGGGGGACTCGATCTCGGCGACGTGACCGGTGGCTTTGATTTCGTTCATCGTGCGTTCGGCTATAACGCGCACATCCGGATTTGCGATTCCGCGCTCGTCCTTGATGGTGAGGTCGGCTTCGGCCCCTGCTCGGGCCGGAAAGTTGTCCTCCAGGAGATCCAGGGCGCGCTGAGACTCGGAGCCGGGAAGGCTGAAATCGGAAGACATTTCTCCGCCGAACTGGACCATCCCGAAAATGAGGACGACCAGCGCCGCGCCCCAGACGCCGATGACGGTTCCCCGCCGGCGATAGGTCAGGCGCGCCCAGCGTTCGAGCATGGACGGTGCGGGAGTGGCAGGTGTGCGAGCCATGGGGCCTCCTCAGGCTTTGTGTGACGCAGGTCACGATCGAAAGTAGATCGCGGGAATGCCGGTGGCATCCCCCTTTTGGGTGGTTTTTCTTCGGAACCGAAATTCCGCTTCCGCGAACTAGAGGGACAGGTTTGGTATCACGTCAACGAAAATCTAGCCAACTTCCTTTAACAACCGCTCGAGTTCGGCGGTCCGCTGGCGAAGGTCCGTGAGCTCGGCAACGGCACGGTCGAGGCGGTCCGCGGTGCGCTCCTGGGCACGGACCGAATCGTCGGCGAGCTGGCGGTAAGCGGCCTCGCGGGCGACGGACATCCGTGCCCGCCAGGTAACCATGCCCTGCCAGATGAGGACGCTGCCGACGGAAGCGATGGCGAAAAAGAAGCCAAGCGCGGCGACGGCCTCCGAAGAGTTGAAACTTTCGCCGCCATCCACTTGTGGCGCGACCTGCAGCACGAGTGCGGTCCAGTTCATTCCGTTGGCTCCTTCTTTTCAGCCGGATCGCCCGTGAGCGTTTCGACCAGTTGTGCGATCCGTTCGGGCGTGAGGGCCAGGCTGAACGGCGTGAGTTCGAAGTACTTCATAGCTTTTCCATCCTCTTGAGAGAGTTCCAGGGTGCCCGCGATGAGGCCGGCCGCCTCCAGGCGCTGGAGGTGCATGTGCAGAAGGGGCCGGCTCATCTGGATGTCCCGCGCGAGCTGGCTGACGTAGTTCCGCCCCGACGTGAGGCTCGCCACGATTCGCAAGCGGTGCGGGTTCGCCAGCGCGGAAAGGGCGATGAGGAGCTCATCGCCGGTTTCTGGTTGCCATCCCGTAGTCTGTTCTTTCATGCGTAAGAAAAACATGATACGTGTTGGGTTAGTTGTCAAGAGGCGCGCGGAAGCGGGACGAAGGCAAGGGCGATCGGGGTGGTCCGGAACCATATCGCGGAGGTGTTCCCTACGTGACGGTCGTGCCTCGGTTCAGGGTGGAACTGGGGTTGCACTAAACAACCGGAATTCCGGTTCCCTTGACCGGTGTGCTACCGTCCGCTTCGAGAGGGGAAAGTCACATCGTCAGCGCACCGGAGCGTTCTGATGCGCGTGCCAACCGGCAGCGCATACTCGAGGCGGCACTCGCGATCATCGCCGAGCGCGGAGCGGCGGCCGAAATCAAAGAGGTGGCCGAGCGCGCCGGCGTGGGCGTCGGTACCATCTACCGGAACTTCGCCACCAAGGATGACCTGCTCAGGGGAGTCCTCGACGATGTGATTGCCCAATTCGAGGCCGTCCAGGAACGGGCAATCGCCGCCACGGATCCCGTCGCTGCGATCCGGTTCTACATCTCTGACATGTACGAAACACTGGAACGCTGGAGCCCGGCGGTGATGGCCATGCTCTCCGGCGCATTCACCGAGGAAATCAAGCAGCGGTTCGTGACGTTCCTCCAGGACAGGAGTCTCGAAGCCGTGTTTCAGCAGGGAATCGCTGCGGGCGTGTTTCGTGAAGACCTTCCCTTAGGAGTGGCGCGCGGCATGCTTACGAACATTTGCGATCCCATGGTTTACCTGTCCATGCAGGGAGAGATGACGCGCGAACTAATGACGGCCGGAGTCACTGACCTGATGCTGCGCGCCATCCGCGTGGACACAGGATTCGAAATCCCGGCAACAGGTTAGACGGCTTAACCAGCACAGAGTTTGTGGTTGCTATAATCCCGCGCACTAACACTGGCGCAGCACCGGGTGATCTCTCCCGCCGTGCACCACGCGCCATCCGGGGAGCCGAACCTTCGTGGAAGACCCAAAGATTGTCGCCGAGCGGATCATTTCGAATGTCGAGCATGTGATCATCGGCAAGCAACGCGAACTGCGGCTCGCGGTCACGGCCTTACTCTGCGGCGGCCACATGCTTATCGAGGACGTGCCGGGAGTGGGCAAGACGATGCTTGCCCGCGCTATCGCCGTCTCTACCGGGTGCTCATTCCGGCGCATCCAGTTCACGCCGGACCTTTTGCCCAGCGACGTTTCCGGCGTTTCCATTTACAACCAGAAGACCGGCGACTTCGAGTTCCGGCCCGGCCCAATCCTCGCTCAGATTGTGCTCGCCGACGAAATCAACCGCGCGACGCCGAAAACTCAGTCGGCATTGCTCGAAGCAATGGAAGAAAAGCAGACGACGGTCGATGGCGTGACTCACAAGATGCCTTCGCCATTCATGGTGCTGGCGACGCAGAACCCCATAGAGTACGAAGGAACTTTCCCGCTGCCGGAGGCGCAACTCGACCGTTTCTTGATCCGCATCTTCCTCGGTTATCCGAGCCCGACGGACGAAGTTCTCGTGCTCGATCAGCAGCAGAGCGCGCACCCAATCGAAACGCTCGCGCAGGTGACGGACGCCAACGAGATTCTCCAACTCCAAAAGGCGGTGCGGGAGATCTACGTCGATCCGCTGATAAAGCAATACATCGTGCAACTGTCGAACGCGACGCGAGAGCACGAAGCGGTCTACCTCGGAGCAAGCCCGCGCGGCTCGATTGCGTTGTTCCGCACGTCCCAGGCCAAAGCACTGCTCGAGGGCCGGGACTTCGTGACTCCGGATGATGTTAAAGAACTGGCATTATTCACGTTAGCCCACCGCGTAATCGTGAGCCCGGGCGCCAAAGTGAAAGGTATGACCCAGGCCGATGTCGTGGCGCAGTGCCTTTCGCGCGTGCCGGTACCGGGCGCGCGGGCGCGGGTGTAGCCAAAGTGAAGCAGGCGGTGCGGTCCCTTTTCGGTCCCGAGCGCCGCATCCTGACGCTCGTCGTGTCTATCCTGCTTGTCTCGGTGTTCGTGGCGTTCGGGACTGGATTCTGGCTGTTGTTCCGGCTGGTTTACATCATCGCCATCGCCATTCCACTTTCCTGGGTGCTGGTGTGGTGGAACACGCGTGACCTTGAAGCTACTGTCGATCGCAGGACGGCACGCGCACAGGTGGGTCAGGAAGCACAGGAAATCATCGAAGTCCGCAACCGGGCAATCTTTCCGAAAGTCTGGCTGGAGGTCGAGGACCCGAGCGACATGCCCGGCCACCGTTCACGGCGCATCGTCATCATTCCTCCGCGGAGAAGCCGGAACTGGGTGGTTAACACGCCGCTGAAACGCCGCGGGCTCTACGACTGGGGTCCGCTGCGGGTGACCGCAACCGACCCCTTCGGGCTGTTCCGGCGCCACCGGTACTTCGGCGGAATGCAGCAGATCCTGGTGTATCCACCTGTAGTGGACTTGCCGCACTTCCAGGCCCCGCCCGCGAACCTGCCCGGCGAAGGCCGTTTCCGCAGACGCACGCACTACATCACGCCCAATGCCTCCGGCGTTCGCGAATACGCCCCGGGCGATGCCTTCAACCGCATTCACTGGCGAAGCACCGCCCGCACGGGCGAACTGATGGTTAAGACCTTCGAACTTGACCCGGCCAGCGACATCTGGGTGGTCCTCGACCTCGACCGGCGGGTGAGCGCCGGAACAGGGGACGAGAGCACGGAAGAGTACGGCGTGCGAATTGCGGCGAGCGTGGCGCGCCACTACATCGTGAACAACCGGCCGGTGGGCATGATTACCTTCGGCAAGGATTTGCGGATCCTGGAAGCCGAGCGGGGCCAACAGCAACTGACGCGCATCCTTGAAACGCTTGCCACCGCATACGCGGTCGGCGATGCCCCTTTGGGAAATCTTCTGATGGAGGAGCAGCGCCGTTTCGGCCGCCACACTACCCTGGTGGTGATCACGTCCGCTACCGACGACCACTGGCTGACGGCCATCCAATCATTGACTCAACGCGGTGTGCGAGCGGCCGTTGTGCTGCTCGATCCGACGACGTTCGGCGAGTCGCGGTCGCCCCTGTTGCTCTACGGGCAGCTGACGGCGAGCGATATCCTGACGTACGTGGTGCGGCGCGGCGACGAGCTGAGCCTGGCGCTGAGCCCCACCGGCGGCACGGGAGTACATGCATGGCAGGGATGAACCCACCCATGGAGCGCCCGACTTCGCGGAGGTTGGGCGCCGCCGTACTCAAGGCGCCACGGCTGGTGATGAGCTGGGAAGACTGGCTGACGTTCGCCGCCGCCGTGGTGACGTTCGCGGCGGTTGGCATCTCGCTTCAACAGGCGAACTGGGTCGACAACATGCCGCCCTTCGTACCGACTGCAATCGCGGGACTGCTGATTGGCATGGTCGCGGCGCGGGTGCGGTATTACGCCCTGGCCATCCACCCGGTCGCTCTCGCACTTGGGTTAGTCATTGTAATCCTGGCCGCTCAGAGTTACGCCGACGGGGTGACGCTGAGCGAACGGCTGAGTGACTTCCGCATCCGCATGCAGGAGTGGTACGCCGTTGTCCGAGCCGGGGACATCAGCAATGACAACCTCCCCTTTGTGGCACTGGTTCACGCCCTCACCTTCCTCGCGACGTACTTCGCCGCATGGTGCCTCTTTCGCTGGCGCAACGCATGGTTGGCGGTAATCCCGAGTGGAGTGATTCTGCTCTCGAACATTAGCTTCCTCGATGGAAAGCCAACCGAGACCTTCGTGGTTTTCCTCTTCGGCGCAATCATCCTGATAGCGCGGCTCCACCTGCAGAAGCGTCAGTTCGAGTGGCGCCGAGACGGGGTCGAATACCCCGAATTCATCAGTGTCAGCGCGATTCAATTGACCGTGGTCGCAACGGTTGGGCTCATTCTGGCTGCGTGGCTGATACCACTCGGAAACCAGGCGAAGGCGGTCGAGTCTCTCTTCGATGTGGTTGCCAAGCCGATAACCGGTCAGTCTGACTCGCTCGTGCGGTTGTTTCACAACATTGATTCGCGGAAGGGCGCACGCCTTCACACGTTCGGAGGAACGCTCCCAATCCAGGGCGACGTGAAGCTTGGGACGAAGCAGCTTTTCGAGATTAACAGCCCGGAAGCTGGGCTCATTCGAGCAACGAGCTACGACACGTATACGGGCGCCGGCTGGAAATCGACCGGCCGCGACTCGACCCGGATCGAAGCGGGCACGCTTGCGGCCAACGAGGAAGTCGCGGAATCGTACCAGGCACGCGACGTTTCGATCCTGCGCGTGAAGGTGCTCGATCCGGAAAGCACGCTGCTAACCCCGGGAACGCCACTGGGGGCGAACGTCGAAACGACAATCGAAACTCCACGCGGGTTCGATGGCGACATCGAAGAGATGCGCAGTAGGCGCGCACTGAACAAAGGCGACACCTACAACGCTATCGGTTCGGAGAGCCGGGCGAACATCCAACAACTCCTGACCGCCGGCCGGGACTTCCCGGAATGGGTCACAGCCAAGTATTTGCAGTTGCCCAAAGACCTTCCCGATCGCGTGAGAGACGAGGCCGCCAGAGTCGTGGCCGCGAACAGCGCCCGCAGTGATTACGAAAAATCAAAGGCAATCGAGGAGTATCTGCGAACGCTGCCATTCGACCTGCTCGTCCCTTCTCCGCCTCCCGGCCGGGATGCGACCGACTACCTGTTGTTCGACCTGAAGCGCGGCTACTTCGACTATCAGGCCACAGCGATGTGCGTCATGCTGCGGACGCAGGGAGTGCCGTGCCGGGTTGCGGTTGGTTACGTGCTCGACGCCACATCCGGAGACGAAACCGCCTACATCGTGCGCAAAGACAACGCCTACAGCTGGGTGGAAGTCTTCTTTCCAAACTATGGATGGATCAATTTCAACCCGACGGCGGACCGGCCCTCCGGCGGCGCGGGCGGCCTCGGTTCCGGTGATTTCATCCCCTCAAGTGAGCCTTTCGTCGAGCCTGACCTGAGCGGTCTCTTCGAAGACCCGCTCGACGGAATCGACATCGATCCTGACTCGGTCCCGGGTGCGCTCGCCGAGACGCCCGTGCAGAACGACGCACTGCGATGGGCCCTCATCTTCGGCATC
>JANPDX010000554.1:0-1587 GCA_031431695.1 Dehalococcoidia bacterium | reverse complement strand
GCACGGTCTTCCAGGTAGCCCGGGTAGGTGATGAGTTCCTTTTCGGTGACACCGAAAGCGGCCTGGGGAGGGGGCACGTTGCCGGAAAGAGCGGCTTTGCCCTGCAGCAGCGAAGAAATGAGTGCCCGACGATCAAACGCGCGGAAGATGGCGCCAATGAGATTCGGGTTGTTCCACGGGGCCGCGCCACCGTAATACGTTCCGGCCTGTGGGTTGCCTGAGAAGACCTTCGTCTCGTTGATCTTCCCGTCGAAGCGCTTCAGAAGGTCGGCGATGACGGCGTTCTGCGTCGGCGAGAACTGGTCGATCTGCTTCTGCTCGAAGGCGGCCTGCTGGGCTGCCTGGTCGGTGAACAGCGGGAACCAGTCGATGCCGTCCCAGTTGACCTGCGCGTGGTACTTATCATGGCGCACAAAACTCGACCTGCCCTCGGCGGCCCATGTCTTCAGCGCGAACGCACCCGTGCCGATGACAAGGTCGGCCTTCATGTTGACGTAGTCTTTTTCGAAGCCTTTGACTGCTTCTGGGGCCTGGACTTTGGAGTACGAGCCGGCCAGGGTAGTCAGGAAGAACGGGTCTGGCTTGGTGAAGGTGACCTTCACGGTCGACTTATCGACGGCTTCGACCTTATCGACGTTCTGATAGGCCGACTTACGGTAGAAGTTCGGGTCATCGACACCGTCGAGCGTCTTGCCGTTCTTGTTGCGAAGGATGAACTGGGCGATGTCGTCGGCTACGGCCTGGCGGCCGTTGACCGGTGCCTTGTTGTGCCAGAAGACGTTCTGCCGAACCTTAAAGACGTAGGTGCTCTTGTCCGGGGTTTCCCAGCTTTCGGCAATGCCGCCGCCGATTTTCCCGTTGGTGAAGCTGTCCCACTGGACGACGCCAAGGTTTGTGTAGCCCATGAGCCAGGCGACCGGCGAGAACCGGCTGCGGTCAACGTCGAACGTGTCCCAGGTGTTGTTCGCGCTGACGAAGCGCCCGGTGCCGCCCTTTTGCTTGGCGATGGCGGAAGGCGAGGCGGCCGCGCTCGGCGAAGCGCCGGCGCTTGCGCTCGCGGCCGGGGTGGTCCCGCCACCAGCGTCGTCATCATCGTCGCCGCAGCCAACGAGACCCAGTGCCGCGGCCCCCAGGCCAGCGGTTGCCGTGCCGCTCATCAAGCGGCGGCGGCTGAGAGCGGTGCCCGAGGCACGCCTCAACCAGTAGTTGTCGAGGTCCGACATGAATATCCCCCTTGGATTCCCTCACCATTTTCGATTGATCGAATCGATCAGACGGTGACTTGCCGGAGTATACCGATGGAAACGTTCTAGGGAAGTCAGGTTTTGGGAAAGGCCTGGTCCTTACTGGGAGCTTCCGAGGTCGCAATTCGAGTACCACGAGGCAGGCGAGGATTGCCGGAGTGCGAGAAATCCGAGAAGATGGTCGTTCGGCTCGAAGCTGACTCGCTATTTATAGCTGGATGCGACGAAACGGCACGGTGGAGGCATGCCTTGAGTATGCCGTTCGTACACAAGGAGACTGAGTTTGGCAAAGAAAGTCCGTGCGGTGGTAACGCTGCAACTTCCGGCCGGTAAAGCGAACCCG
>JANPDX010000553.1:0-5110 GCA_031431695.1 Dehalococcoidia bacterium | reverse complement strand
CCGTTGACCACTTCGGGGAGTCCGGCGTTCGGACCGATGAAGACCGGCCGCCGTGAGTGCTCGGCCAGGTAGCGCACATGTTCGACCATCTGTTCGGGCCCGGTCGCGCAATTAACACCGATGATGTCGACGATATCGAGTGGCTCCAGCGTCGTGAGCGCACAGGCGATGTCGGAGCCGAGCAGCATCGTGCCGGTGGTTTCGTTCGTCACGCTCGCGATGACCGGAATGCGTTTGCCCGTCGCTTCGAATGCTTCGGCGCAGCCAGCGAGCGCCGCCTTCGTCTGGAGCAGATCCTGGCAGGTTTCGACCTTCAGGACGTCGATGCCACCCTCGATAAGGCCGATGGCCTGTTCCCGCGCGCCACGAACCAGGTCATCCCAGGTGATGTGGCCAAGGCTCGGCAGCTTCGTTCCCGGGCCCATCGTGCCGAACGAGTAGCGCGGATGCTCGGGCGTGCTAAACCGGTCCCGCACCCGCCCGATCACTTGCGCCGCGAGACGGTTCAGTTCGCGTGTCCGCTCAGCGAGATCAAACTCGGCCAGCACCACCTCGTTGGCACCAAATGAACATGAATCGACTGCGTCGACACCAACCTCATAGAACGAGGTGTAGAGCCGTTCCAGGATGGCCGGGTTGGACACGTTCAGCCATTCGGGACAGCCGTCATGGGTCTCGCCATCAGGCGCGACGAATGCCTCTGGTCCCAGGTTGTACGAAAGCAGGGTCGAACCGATGGGGCCCGCGGAGTAAAGCACCTGTTCCCGCAGTCGGTGCATCAGCGGGTGATCGAGCGGCCGGTACATAGGGGTGTGAAGCTAGGTTAGCACAGCGGGAGGGCGAAAGAGGCGGACGATTTCGCCCGGACGGACCGTCCGCAGAGAATCCTGAATGCTCGGTAACATCTCAACGACGTCTGGCAACCGGTGCGACCGCGGACTAATCACGAGCAGTGCGGAGTGAACTCAAGGCCGGCGACTTCGTCGGGAAACGACTGGTCAAGCGTGCTGATCGCATCGAAAATGCCAGCGCATCGAGTCGCGACTTCGCGGTCAGGAATTCCAGACCATCTGAGTTCTCGAACATGCGTGCAGTTGTGCTCGGCAATCAGCGGTGCAATCCGGATGGGAACATTCTCGTCAAGAAGCAGCCGCATGAATCACTTGGTCAAGCTTCGACCCAAGAGTTTCGATCACCTTGATGGCCGCCTCGCGGCTAACGCCCGGAAAGTCCACCAGGAACTCGTCCAGCGAATCGCCCCCGGCGAGGTGATCGATCAACGCCTGCAGAGGCACGCGAGTGTCGCGAAAGACAACTTCGCCGCCCATAACGCGGGCATCACTTGTGAGAAGCTCTTCAACGCTATTCATGCTCAAAGTATATACCCCTACCAGATCTCCGGCGCCCATGGCTGCTGCTTCCAGGCGAACATCCGATCCGCCCGCGCGACCGCTTCGGGCGTCCCCTGTATTCGTCCCGCCCTCCACAGGGGATGGACTCGTGTGCCGCCGAGGTAGATCGCGCCGAGCTCGTTCGCCGTCATCGTGAGGTCTGGCTCGCGTGTCGTGATGCTGCACTTGGCGCCGTCCGGCCCGCCTTCGAGCAGATACCGTCCCGCGTTCCAGGGGCAGAATTCGTCACTGATCTCAATGACCAGCGAGTCGTCCGTTGCGTAGCGGCGAGAACTCAACGCACGAGGGATGTCGATCATTCGCACCCAGATCGTGTCTGTTGGGCGTCGCAACAGGCGGCGTTGGTCGGCCAGCATGTGGTATAGCGGCTCATCGACAGCCCGCCAATCGGCCTTGATCGTCCCGATGAGGTCGACCCCGAAGATGTGTTGCCAGAGCGCCGAATAGGATGCCTCGGTCGTCGAGACCAGCGACTGAACCGAGAGGATGTACTCGGCGGCGCCGTTCTCGTTGTGTTCCTTGACCCTGTAGCGAGCGTACCCGAGCGCCGCGCCGTCCTCTTCATACTGCACATTGAACAGCGAACTGAATCCCGCTGGCCCCGGATAGGGTGGGTCGCGCAGCACCCGGTGCTCCCACCAGCCCGGTGTGCGGTTATGCATTCCGGGATACGTCGCGCGCGTCCGGTCCCAGATCCCGGGCCACTTTGCCGACGCTTCGTCGCGATGCACATACCGGGTGCGCCCCGAAAACGGTGGTGCCGAACGCAGTTCCGTGCGATTCCGTTCGATGGTCAGGGCCTCGATCCCTTCCGCCGCCAACCCGTAACCGAACCGTCCGTAGATGATGGCCTCGGATGCCCAGAGCGCGGCGATTGCTTCGCCACGGTCGCGTACCTGGTCCAGCTGGTAGCGCATCATGGCCGTCAAGATGCCCTTTCGCCTGTGGCTCGGGAGCACCGAGACCCAGGTCAACCCGCCGCAGGGGACGAAGCCACCCGGAGTGGTCATTTCGAAGGTCCAGGTGCCCGCCGTCCCGACTACCTGGTTCTCATCCCAAACCGAAATCGAGCGATCGAGATCTGCGTACTTCAGCGTCGAGGCGAGCCCTTCGGCCGGCCGAGGGTCATGCCCAAAGCTGATGGCGTTGGAGTAAAAGAACGTCTCCGCCTCGTCGGCGATGATTGGCCTGATCGGATAGTCCACGCGGCGCTCCTGGGGTGGGATTC
This sequence comes from Dehalococcoidia bacterium, assembly GCA_031431695.1. Lineage (GTDB taxonomy): Bacteria > Chloroflexota > Dehalococcoidia > Tepidiformales > Tepidiformaceae > Amarobacter. Next base: position 2,470 of record JANPDX010000553.1, on the reverse strand, counting down.
GTCGATGGTACACTGAGAGCATGGTTGCAAAAGAACCGGTCGAGATCGGCTCGCTGCTCTACACCAGGGAGGGCTTCCGCGATGGACGCCCGTGTCTCGCGGGGACCGGCATGACGATCCACACGGTGGCGGCGCATTCGCTCATGGGCCTCACGCCGGAAGAGATACTTGAACAGTTTCCCCATGTTGATCTCGCGCGAGTCCACGCTGCTCTCGCCTATTTCTTCGCGAATCGCATCGAGGTCATCGCTGATCTCGATGCCGATGTTGTCGAAGGCGAGCGCCTCAGCAAAGAACTCGGACCTCCGAGGCCACCCCTAGCTTGACCGGGTTTCCGATTTACTTCGACGAGGACTCGATGCGTCGGGACCTGGTGCGAGAACTTGTGCGCCTCGGCTGGGACGTCCTCAGCACGAGGGATGCCGGCAACGAAGGCATGCCCGACGTCCACCAACTGTCCTGGGCGGCCAACGCGGGTCGGTGCGTGTTCACGGCAAATCAGGGAGACTTCGCGCGGTTGCATTACCAGTGGTTGGCCGCCGGGCGGTCTCACGCTGGAATTGTCATCCTCAGCGAGCAACAGTGGCCCACGGGTCACATCATTCGAGCCATGACCCTTATCGCACGATCTCACGGCCCAGATACGATTCGTGGTGCCCTGGAATTCGTGGGGAACTGGGCGCCTGCACTGTAGACTCTCCTCACCACGCAGAGGAGCTCCACCCATGAAAGCAGCTGTCTACTACGAAACCGGAGCGCCTTCCGTCTTCCGTTACGAAGAACTTCCTGACCCAACCTGCCGCCCCGGCGGCGTCATCGTCGAAGTGAAAGCGGTCAGCATCCAGGGCGGCGACACCCTCAACCGCCAGGGTGGCCTGATGGCCACCGCACCGCACGTGGTCGGGTACCAGGTTGCGGGCATCGTTCGCGAGGCCGGTGACCGCGTGGTGGGCCGCAAAGTTGGCGACCGCGTTGTCGCGACCATGGCGTTCGGCTCCCATGCCGAGTTGGCCTCCGTGGCAGAGGGTTCGACCTATCTGGTCCCGGCAGGGCTCGATCTCGAGCTTGCCGCCGGGGTGCCGATCGAGTTCGGGACAGCAGCCGATTGCCTCTTCGAGTTCGGTGGCCTGCGGTCCGGCGAGACCGTCCTCGTGCAGGCTGGCGGCGGCGGTGTTGGCCTCGCGGCAATCCAACTGGCGAAACGCGCTGGCGCAATCGTCCTCGCGACGGCTTCGAGTGATGAAAAGCTGGAGCGCTTGAAAGAGTTCGGCCTGGACCATGGCATCAACTACCGCACCGGAGATTTCGTGGAGCGCACCATGCACTTCACCGGTGGCCGCGGTGCGGACCTCGTTGTAGATTCGGTGGGAGGCAAGACCCTCGAAGGCAGCGTCGCGGCGCTCGCCTATCGCGGACGGATCAGCTGGGTCGGGAACGCTGGCCGTGAAGGGCCTGCGAACCTCGGCGGGCTGGGGCAGAAGAATGCCCGCCTCACGGGCGTGTTCCTTGGCGCCGAAATGACTGTCAACGCCGCCCGCTGCCGGCCGATGATCGAGGCGCTCCTTGCTGACGTCGCGAAGGGCGAACTCAAAGTCGTGATCGATAAGAAATTCCCGCTCAGTGATGCACGGGGCGCTCATGAGTACATCGAAGGCCGCGGTTCGTTCGGGCGTGTCCTGCTAATCCCCTGATCCCCGTGTATGCGCTTCCCATGCCCGCGACATAACTAAACACTCTTCCTCGGCTCGCCGCAAGTGGCCCTTCGCGTTCACATGGACTCGGTCGCCAAGGAGTTCGTCCGCCGGATGGCAGTCTCCGGCCCCGAAGCCGGTGTATTCGATGTGGAGCGCGCAGCAAAGCGCTGCGAGTCCCGAATCGAGTGCCGCCCGGCGCTGCTCGCAGAGTCTTCGGAAGTTCTTCGATCCTGAAATCGTTAGCGGTCGCGGGCCTCGAACCGCGAGCGCGACGTCTTCATGGCGCAATACGGCCCGTATTACGCGTTCGACTCGCTCCAGCGCCACCTCCGGTTCGAAGAAGAACTCCGCTGTGGCGCTTCGCGTCACGAGTCGCCTTCCCGCGTGAAAGACCGTCCGGTTCGCTAACATCGGCTTCGAGGCCGCCCAGAAGCCGAACCGTGCAAGCTGCTGTGAACCGGGCAATCGGCTTCGGTGGATCTTCAACGGCGACGACGGATACGAAACCCAGAAGGCCGCGCAACAAAGGAGGACGAGATCAGGCGTTTCGTCGGTAATCAGGCGCTCGACGTCGTCGGTCCAGGAACTCGACGGCCACGAGCGCTGGATGCTCGTTTCCCACGGTTCGCCGGTCAATTCCTCCAGCCGCCGGGCTGCGAGATGCCAGGTACGTTCCTCCCGCGGGAGGTCGCCATGCACGTCATCGCTGACTCCGAATCGCAGGATTTTCAACCAGAAGTGTCCGGGCGGGCGACCCAGGCGACAACGAAGGACAG
>JANPDX010000552.1:0-3252 GCA_031431695.1 Dehalococcoidia bacterium | reverse complement strand
AAGGCTGATGATCGGATCACGCATGAATGCGGCGCCCTGCCCCTGTGCTACCGCGTTCGTCGCCTCGTTGGGCGGCGAACCGGCCAGCGTGTCCGGGTACTCGCCCACTTCTCCGCCGTAACTCTTCAACAGTTCCGTCCCAAGTTGCGCGTGCCGTACTTCGTCCCACGTCTGGCGCGCCATCGCCATGATCAGTTCCCACGGCACCGGCCAGGTCTGCCATTCGCACACCTTGCGACTGAAGGCATCGATGCCCGCGTATTCAGCACTCACGATCCCGCTGACGAGCGCCTTCCGGAACTCGTAGTTTTCCGGGGCCTGGGCAATCATTTCGCGGAGCAGCCCAAGGTCGTAGTTCGCAGCATCGCCGAGCTTGGCCGCAAGCTCCCGCTTCTCTGCCTCATCGATGAACATTGCGGGCCGGTAGGCCGGTTCGCGCCGCGAGACCAGGGTACGGACTTGTTCGGCGAATGCAGTGGACATTGACGTTGCCCTCCGGGCGTGGCTGCGTTTTGAGCAGTATAGCCACGGCGGGCTCGGCTGTACGCGGATTCCCGAAGCCGGTTCGGTCCTGGCCAGTCATCCGCACGCATGGCGCCCGCGGTTGGCGCATGGCCATTCCGTGCCGTCTACTTTCCTCATGCGCGCACTCGTCATCGCTCACGGCGATCCACCATCGCGGCAGTTGCTCGAGTCGCTTCTCGCGCCGGGCGTGATGCTCATCGCCGCGGATGGCGGGGCGATGCACGCCCTGGAACATGGTTTCATGCCCGACGCTGTCGTTGGGGACCTCGACTCTATCGATGACCATGTTCGGATCAGCGTTCCGAACGAGCGCTTCCATCGGGTCGCGCGGCTCGATACAACGGACCTTGAAAAGGCGATCGATTTCGCCATTCAGCTTGGAATCGACGAAATCGACATCGTCGGCGCCGGGGGCGGCCGGGCGGATCACGCCCTGGCGAACCTCTCCGTGCTCACGAACCATCGCGGCCAGGCCCGGATTGCGATGCACGACGAACTCTTTTCGATTTCGCTCGTGGAAGGATCGAGCTCCGTGGCTGGCCCGGCCGGCACCGTGCTCTCACTTGTTGCGCTCGGCGAGTGTACCGGCGTCACCACCAGCGGTATGCGCTGGGAACTCAATGACTTCACCCTCGGGTTCGGGCCGAGAGGCGTACACAACGAGATTGCCAGCTCCCCCGCCAGCGTATCCGTACGCACTGGCGACCTGCTCCTCTTCCGCGGACGTTGGATTGAAAAGCACGCGTAAAGACGCGATCTTCTCGTTCGGCACTCTTGAGGCCCCCGCCGCCATTGCTTGAATGACCGGCCTGGCTCAACCAGCCCGGTACACCCGGAGGAGAAATCCAGACCACATGAAACTCTCGATACTGAACAGCCGGCTCGCTTCTGTCGGCCTCGCAAGCGTCATCGCCGTGGGCGTCATCGGCGTCGGCGGAATCGCCATGGCCGCCTCCCCGGACGGCGCGCCATCCACCCAGGATGGGGCTCGCAAACACGGTGGGATCAAGCTCGGCATCGCCAGCCTCCTGAAGGATTCAGGCGTTACCCGCGAAGAGGTCCAGGACGGCGCTGCCGCCGGACTGACACTCGGCCAAATTATTGACCAGTACGGCGACATCTCCGCCGGCGAGGCGAAAGCAAACGCGCTTGCATCCCTCAGCGATAGGCTCGAAGGAGCAGTCGAAGAAGGCAACCTCACACCCGAACGGGCCGCGGAAATCGAGGCAAACGCCCCCGCGATGCTCGACCGGCTCCTTGCGTCCGTACCCGGCCAGCAGGCCACCGAAGAGGGATCCCGTCACGGTAAGGTTCGCGCCATCGCGAAGAACGCCCTCGAAACTGTCGCCGATGTCCTCGGCGCCGATGTCGCAAGCATCCGCGAACAGCTCGCCGCTGGCCAGACGGTCGCCCAGATCGCCGGTCCGCAGACCCAGGCCGTTATCGACGCCCTCACAGCCGATGCCAACACGGCCATCGAAAAGGCTGCTGCCGATGGCAAGCTCCCGGCTGAGAAGGAAGCCGCTGCAAAGGAAAGGGCCGCCGCCGCCATCACAAAGTTTGTGAACGAAGGCCGCCCGGACCACGGCGAACGCTCCCCCCGCGAACGAAGCAAGGCTCCGGCCAACTCGCAGTAGCCCCACCCCCTTGGGCGCTATCTCAGCGAAGGCCCCGGCAGAGATGCTGGGGCCTTCGTGCGGCCCCAGCCGCCGCAGGCCTTCCGACAGGCAGTGCTCTCCTTCCGTCCGCGGTCGATCGGCCCAAGGGATCGACAATCCCGGTCCGGCATTCGACAATAACGCCCCACCCCTTCGAGGAGCCTGCTCCCATGCCCGAACTCGGACGCCTGCTGACCGCCATGGTCACCCCGTACACCGCGGATGGAGCGGTCGATTACGCCCACGCGCGGCGCCTTGCTATGCACCTCGTCCGCTCCGGCAACGATGGCGTGGTCCTGGCGGGGACGACGGGCGAGGCTCCCCTCCTCACCGACGACGAGAAGTACAGGCTCTGGTCAGAGGTGAAGCAGGAACTGGGTGACTCGGCCACGGTGGTCGCTGGTGCTGGGACGAACGATACCCGTCACTCGATCCACCTCGCTCACGAGGCCCAGCGGGCCGGCGCGGACGCCATCCTTGCCGTCGTCCCCTATTACCTCAAGCCGCCCCAGGAAGGGATCTTCCAGCACTTTCGAGCTATCGCCGAAAGCACCCGCTTGCCGGTCATCGTCTACAACGTCCCGGGCCGCACAGGGATCAATATGACGGTGGAAACCACGCTGCGCTGCGCCGAGGTCCCGAACATCGTCGGCGACAAGGAAGCCAACGGGGATCTCGCCCACTCGGCCGCCATCATGGAAGGCGCCCCCGGCTTCAAAATCTGGAGCGGCAACGATAACGACAACTTTCACCTCTGGTGTATGGGCGCCTGGGGCGCCATCAGCGTCACGTCCCACGTCGTGGCGTCGCAACAGAAAAAGATGCTGAACCTCATCCTCGAAGGGCGCGTTGCCGAAGCCGCGGCAATCCATCGGCCCCTCTGCAAAGTCACTGATGCCTGCTTCCTCAACGGCAGCCCGAGCACGATTCGCTATGTACTCCGTCAACTCGGCTTCGAAATCGGCGCACCCCGGCTCCCGGTCGTCGAACCGGACGAAGTCACTGGTCAGAAGGTCATGGCCGAACTGCGCCGCCACCGCCTTGATGCCCTGGTCTCCGCGTAGAGCGA
>JANPDX010000551.1:0-8628 GCA_031431695.1 Dehalococcoidia bacterium | reverse complement strand
TGAAATCGTATTACCTCGGCGATCCCGATGCGGTGAAGGCGGCCGCGGAAGCGGTGGCGCGGCAGGCGGGGTAAGCGGTAGCCGAGAGGGCTATACTGGGCGCATGCCGACGGCGCGAAAATCACCAGTCCCTCAACTTGAAAACGGCGCGGTGATGACCCGCGAGGAGTTCCATAGGCTCTACGCAGACTGCGAAGAGTACGAGCGGGTCGAACTGATCGAGGGAGTGGTCTACTTGCCATCGCCAGTTAAGGTCGAGAGCCATGCTGATCCCCACGCGTTGATCCTGCTCTGGCTGGGAACATTCGCGGCCGACAAAGAGGCCATTCGCTCCCTGGCGCCAGCTTCAGTGTTGCTTGACGACCAGAATGAGCCAGAACCCGATGCGATCCTGATTCGGACAACGCCGGGATGGCTCAGCGAAGACGGCTACATCGCAAAGGCCCCCGAGTTGGTCGCGGAAATCGCGGGCAGCTCACGCTCAAGGGACGTCAACCAGAAGACGCGGGCCTACGAACGCAACGGGATTCGCGAGTACATCATCTGGCGGACTGGCGACAAGGCAATCGACTGGTATGTGCTCTCAGACGGCCACTACGTGCTCAAGGCGCCTGATGCCCAGGGCCAGATTGAAAGCGACGAGTTCCCCGGGCTAGTGATGGACGTACCCGCCATGTTGGCGATGGATCGTAGGAAAGTACTGGCGGCGCTCAACCAGTAGGCTCGGCCGCGGCGTCAGCGCTTTGCCGCTCGCTCACGCGCGTCGGCGATCTTTTCGAACAGCTTGCCGGTGCCAAAAAGGGGGAAGACGCGCTCAAACACGCCCGGTGCGAATTCGGCGAAGCCGGATACGAGGCGGCCCGGACCGCGGTAGACGAGCATTTCGGGGCGGTCGCGCTTGATCGCCTTGACGACGTCTGACGCGACTTTCGCGGGCGAGACGGTGCCAGCGAGGAAGCTTTCCTTGATGCCCGACTGATCCTGCATCTCCTTGTACATACCAGCTTCGCTGACGAGCCCGGGGCAGATGACGCTGGCGCTGACGCCGCGGGGTCGGAACTCCGCCCTGAACGACTCGGTGAAGCCAATGAGCCCGGCCTTGGATGCCGCGTACGGGATGCTGAACGGGACGGGAACTTTACCGGCGAGCGAGGCGATGTTCACCACATGGCCGGACTTGCGTTCGAGCATCGCCGGGAGAACTGCCTGCGCGAGGTGCATGGCGGCGGTGAGGTTTACCTCGATGACTCGGCTGATCTCGTCCGCCGGCTGTCTGTCAAAGTGGGCGGTGAGTTCGATCCCGGCGTTGTTCACGAGGATTTCAATGCGGCCGTGTTCGGCGAGCGTGGCTTCGACCAGGCGCTGACGGTCGGCGGCAGAGGCAACGTCGCAGATGACAGCCGTCGCCTTGCGCCCGAGCCCGCGAATCTCGGCGGCCACAGCTTCAAGTTCGGAAGCCGAGCGGGCGGCGAGCACGAGGTGTGCGCCTTCCGCGGCGAGCGCGCGCGCCATGTAGGGCCCGAGGCCACGGGAAGCGCCAGTGACAATGGCTACCCGGTTGTTGAGTCTTCGCATGAGTGATGTCCTCCGTCCGCAAAAGTCTACTCCCCGGCGGTCCACGAACACGGAGGGAAAGATGGCCCATTCGGCCCACGGAATCGCGCCCGCGGGGACTGTTGTCCGGCGCCCGCGCTGATAGGCTAAGTGCAATGCGCCGCTGCATAACCTCGCTGCGCCGCCGCGCCCAGCGGAAATCTATCCTGCTGGCGATTTCGATGGTCCCCATGCTCACCTTCATGGGGCACTGGCCGGAGGCTGTCCCAATTCCCGGGACCAACCAATATCTGAACGTGCCCTTCGCAGGCCATCGCGCCGGCGAATCCGACCACGCCCAACACTGCCACGACGATTCAGCCGCATGCAGCGATGTGCCCGTGATGGCCGGCGCCGGGTTCGCACTGTTAAACCAGGCGGTCGCGTTCGCCGTTGTCAGCGGGTTGCTCTGGCTGGTCGCTCTGCACTGGTGGCGCCCACGCGCATCGAATGCGCTGCTGCCCGAATTGCAACCTCCTCGCCTGGCGATGGGGAGTCGCTGAAAGCTGCCGAGAGCAGCAATGGACTGGCGCGTTGCCGCCCCTGGACCAGGAGTTAACTACCCAATGAAGCGAATCTACCGGCGTTTGCCGATGCTCGGCGCCTTCGCCGCAATTTTGGCAATGGTCGCGCTTGCCAGCGTGGCCTGTGGCGATGACGAAAAAGCCAACTCGAACAGCGACGTGATCGCTGCGATCAACATTCTCGACAATGCCGGTCTGCACGCGATCGCCGACTCGATCAGCAAGGACAAGACCATTCCAGCAACCGCGCAGTCTACCTACCAAAAGCTCCAGGCGTTAACCCTTCTGACCGACTGGCCTGAAGAGTTGGCTTCGCAGGCGAGTGCCCTCGCGGCGATCCTTGGCGAGGCCGCTGCGGCCGTGGATGGGCAAAAGCCCGACCTGGCGAAGGCCACGGAGGCTGCGAAGAAAGCCCACGACGCCGAACACGACTTCTCTAGCGAGCTCTGGGAGCACCTCTACGCGGAGGCAGGCTTGAAGACTGGAGCCAGCACCCACGCCGACTAGCTGATGCCGTTTGGGCCAACCGGGCTCTCGGGCCTGTAGAACGGTATAGGAGAACGGGAAACATCAATGCGAGTTTCACTTCGCACCCTGGCGCCAGTGGCGGCGCTCGGGGTGGTGGCTATCGCCCTCGTTGTTGCATTGGTTGCGGCCGGTCTGGCCGTGCTCGGTGGCGACGACGAAGCGCAGACGACCTACATGGGGGCGCTAATTTCGCGGCCCGTGGATATGCCCGACGCGACGCTCACGGACCAAAACGGCGAGCCGTTCGACCTGAAGGCCGACACCGCCGGGTTTGTGACGTTGCTGTACGTGGGATACACCCACTGCCCGGACATTTGTCCCACGCACCTTTACAACATGAGCGAGGCGCTCAAGAGACTGCCGAAGGACGTTTCGAGCAAGGTGAAGGTGATCTTAGTGACCGCCGACCCCGAGCGTGACACGCCCGAGCGGATGAAAGAGTACGTGGAGACGTTTCGCGAGGACTTCATTGGGCTGACGGGAACGCGCGAGGAAACAGACGCGTTTCAGGAGACTCTGGGAGTGAACGTTGCGTCCCGAACTGACCTTGGCGGGGGAAACTACACCGTGAACCACGCGGCCTACGTGATCGCTTTCACAAAGGAACAGGTGGCTTACACGGTGTATCCGGCCGGGATGGGCCTAACCGAGTGGCTGAACGACATTCCGCTGCTCGTAAAGAAAGGATTCAAACCGTAAATGTTTCGAAATTGGATGCGGCGTTTGGCCGCGGTGGCCGCTCTTTCCCTGGTTGCCACGGGCATGGTGGTCGTGGCGGCCTGCGGTGGCGATGACGACGACGATACAAATGGCAACGGTTCGGTCACACCGGCTGCGACCCTGGGAAAACTCACCATCCTCGATCCGTGGGTGCGGACAACGACGAACGACGTTTCGGCGGCGTACTTCACTGTGAAGAACAGCGGGCTCGATGACACGCTCATTAGCGCGAAAACGAGCGTCACAACCAACGTGCAGTTGCATGAAGTCGTCACCGAAGGCGGGACTTCGAAGATGCAGGAGAAGGCGGGCGGATTCCCGGTCCCTGCGAACGGTGAACTCGCGCTAAAGCCGGGCGGGTACCACGTGATGCTCATGGACCTGAAGTCGCCTTTGAAAGAGGGAGACCAGGTCGAACTTGAACTGACGTTCAAGAGCGCGGGGACCGTGAAGCTGTCTGCTCCCGTGAAGCCAGGGGCTGCAATGTCGCCTGGCCTGGGCAGCGGGTCTCCGACCGCGACGCCGAAGTGAGCGGGTAGATGACTGCCTTGCCAATGGAAGCTCGCCCCGGAGCCCCAGATGGGGTGAACCACAGGGACTGGCGAACGTTTGTCGTCATCGGACTGCTCGTACTCGCGCTCGCGGGCGTCGGCATCGCCGGGTACCTGGCATCGGAGAACAGCCGGGGACAAAGCGGGGTCTGCACGATCGTCCACGGCTGTGCGACCGTGCAACAAAGCAAGTACGGAGAGATCCTTGGCGTACCGGTTTCCGTGCCGGGGCTCGCTCTGTACGGGCTGATCGCGGCGGCTGGGCTTCGTATGGCTGGCCGACTTTCGGGGTTGGCGGCCCTACGCGCTGATCGTTGGAGCGTTCGGGGCGTCCTTCGGATTCCTGTTCTCCGGGTTCCTCACCTACCTTGAGGCGTATGTCATCGATGCCTGGTGCATTTACTGCATCGTCTCGGCGTTCCTGATGACCGGCCTTGCAAGTGGGTGGGGAGCGCTCCTGTTTGCTGAAGTACGGGCGAACCGAAAACAGTAGCCCGGTCTCCGCGGGGCCTGCCGCCCGTCATTCAGCGGACGGCAGGTTCTCCGGGACGGTCACTTTCGCGCCCGTCCCCAGGCTGTGGCGTTCGAACCAACCCTGGTTCACTTCGAGCACATAGCGATAAGGCTGCGCGGGCGTGAGGACGGTCTCGTCGAGCGGCTTCGCGGCCCGGATCTCAAGGACCTCTCCCGCAGAACTGATGTACGCGATGTCGAGCGGTAGGTACGTGTTCTTCATCCAGAACCCGTGCTCCACGTCAGCGTTAAAGAGGAACAACATACCGGCGCTTTCGGCAAGTTCCTGGCGGAACATCAGGCCCTGCTGGCGGGTCGCAAACGTGGCCGCGATTTCGATCTGCACGGTGGCCCGGTTGGAGGACTGTTCGATCGTGACGACACCCGCGGCTGGCTTCACGGCCGACGGCCTGGCTTCACGGCAGCCTGCGAGCGCGAAGACCAGGACCGCGAACGTGACGATAGCTGACCGCTTCATGCGACGACCAACAGTATCCCCACGACGCAACACGCTGTGCCGGCACCGATGCGGCGGGTCAGTCTTTCGCCCAGGAAAATGATCGAGAGTGGGATGGCCATCAGAGGAGACGTGGCGGAAAGCACGGCCGCCCGCGCCGCGCCAGCTTCGACAACCGCGTAAACGTACATAAGGCTGCCCAGGCCTGTGCCAATCATTCCTGCCGCAAGGATGGCAACTGCGTGGTTTCGATTTCGGAAGGGGGCCGCGAGGGCGGGCCGCTGCGTGGCCAGGGCGAAGCCTATAAGGGCTACGGCTCCGGCTGGCGTGCGGATGGCGCCGGCCGCGATGGGCCCAAGATCCCCCTTCGCGTTGGCGAGCCACAACGTAGCGATTGCCCAGGAGACTCCAACGAGGACGAGCAGGGTGTAGCCCACGAGGCCGGGCGCGCCCAGGACTGCCGGAGCCCGCGAGTCCGCGAACGCTGCCATTGCGGCATCGGCCGGGACGGGCGGCACATGCTGTAACGACGCGCCGCGGGCGGGGATCGCAACGAGATAGACTCCTGCGCCAATGAGTAGCGCCCCGGTGGGAAGGCCCCAGGTGAACGATTCGCCCAGCAGGACTACTCCGCCAAGCACCGTCAGGGCGATGAAGAGTGCCATGGTGATCGGGAACGTTCGTTGCATCCCGAGGCGCTTCAGTGCGGCGATGTAGATGGTGTCGCCGAGGCCATAGCCGATGAAGCCGCTGGCAACGACCCCGATCAGTGTCGCCGTGGAGGCGGTGGTCAGGTCCCCGCCTTGCCCGCTGAAGCCGAGGACCACCAAAACCACGATGCTGCCAAAGGCCAGCCGGAGGCCGCTCAGAACCACCGGAGCGGTCCGGTTGGAAAGCGAGGTCAGGGCGACACTCGTGCCGGCCCAAACCATCGCCGAGATGAGGGCGGCAATCTCTCCCACGATTGGACATCCTACCGGGCGCGGCTGATTAGGGCTGCCGCCGGTCGATATGCGGACGACCGAAAATCGGCGCCAGCGGACCCGCTGGAACGCTTACCAGGAGAGCCGAACGCTGAACCGAGAAGGTCATGGGGGTGCGTCCCACGTAATCTCCATCGAGTTGGACGGCAAATCCCGGACTCTCGAAGTCCAGGGCGGGAGTCCGCAACCTGATGATGCGGTCATCGCGGCGGTCTCCGGTGGCGAGTGTTCGAGCCAGCCGGATGCCATCACTGAATCCTCTGGGACAGACAGCGAAGACTTCCAGTTCTCCGTCATCAACCACCGCTCCGGGCGTGAGCGTCACTTTCCCGCCATAGTTTCGAGAGTTTGAGAGCACCATCCAGGCCAGTGGTTCCTCGGTGACGCCTTCGTGCGTGACCCAGCGCGCGGGTGTTGGACGAAGGCTGGGAGACATGACGAGCGCCTGCGCTATGTACGCGATATCGCCAACAAGCTTCTTGAGGGGCTTGGAGACGCGCCGGGCGATCTCGGCATCCCAGCCGATCCCGGCCATCAGGAGGAAACAGTGTTCCCCGGCCCGGCCGAGGTCCATGTGGACGCTCTGGCCGGTGAGGTGGGCGTCGATCGCCCGGCGGATACCCGCGGGGATGCCCGCTTCCCTGGCCCAGATGTTGACGGTGCCGGCGGGAACCGCGGCAAGGGCGGTGGCGGAGCCGGCAAGACCGAGCGCGGCATCGCGGACGGACCCATCGCCGCCAACAACGAATACGAGGTCGTCGCCGCGAGCGGCAGCGGCGCGGGCCTCCGCGGTCGCGTTGGCAGCCGAGGTGGACAGGACAAGAGACGCGCCAACGCCCCGCCTCTCGAGGTAGCGGACGATCTTCGAGCCATCAAAGGTTTCGGAGACTCCGCGGGCGGCGGGGTTCACGAGGACGGTCGCGCTCTTGGGGCGCGGCGTTGCGGGCGTCACGAAGCGAACCGTACCATACCGGCATATTTCCCCTTGGAGACCCTTGATTTGCTCAATGTGAAGCGCGTCGATCACATCAGTATGGCTGCGCCCTTGTGGAAGCCTCAGGCTGAGAAACTGGAGAAGCTGCTGGGCTTCAAGTTCCTGCACAGCTGGGAAGGCGGCCCGCATTCCGACTTCAGCGGCAGTGTTTCCCAGGTGCGCGGGACAGGCATCGAATTCGAAGTGATCGCTCCGGCGGGCGAGAACAGCTTCGTCCAAAAGTACCTGGACCAGAACGGCGGCGGCGGGCTGCATCACATCACGGTCGAAGTACATGACATCCACGAGACGGCGGCCGAACTGGAACGGATGGGCATCAAGCCGTTCGGCGGCATCCAGGACGACGGGCTATGGAACCTGACCTACATCCACCCCAAAGATAGTGGCGGCATCCTCTGGCAGCTCTTCGTCGCCTACAAGCAGCCGGAAGAAGTCGACCGGAACGCCGGCGGCGGCGCCGTGGACCTGCAACGCATCGACCACGTTTCGATGGCGGTGACGGACCTGGAGAAGCAGATCGCGTGGCAGGAGAAGGTCTTCGGCGGCGAGGTGCAGGGCCGTTGGGAAGAGGAACACCTGGGCTATTACGGGGCGATCATGACCTTGCCGGGGAGCCTGCTGAAGCTGGAGATGATTCAGCCGTCGCGGCCAGACAGCTTCGTGCAAAAGTTCATCGATACGAAGCGGGCAGGGATGCACCATGTGTGTTGCGAGGTGGCCTCCGTAGACAAGGCGGCGGATGCGCTGCGTGCGAACGGCATTGAGCCGTTCGGTGGAGTTATCGATAACGGCTGGAAGAAGCACACCTTCATCCATCCGAGAGATTCTGGTGGGGTTCTGTTTCAGCTGTTCGAGGAGCGGTAGCCGCCTCCCACCGGGGGTCCTTCCGGGGAAGGACGGCATGCCGCCCAACGGGTGACCGCCTACAGGACCGTAGTCGCTGGCGACCAAAGCCGCCGCCTGGACCAGAACACCGTCCCTCGCCGGGCCCATCGCCCGCCAAGGGACGCGACTACGGTTCGGCGGGTTCCCGTATACTTCGCGATGTGACTGCACCTGAGGCGCACCCGCACGCTACCGGCGAAGATGGATATCTGACAATCCATGGCTTGCGCCACCACTACCTTCGGTGGGGCGATGTGACGAACGATCCCGTCGTGTTCCTCCATGGGCTGATGAACAACGGCCGATATTGGGAACACATCGCGGAGCGCTTTATCGACAAGTACTCGGTCTACGCACCGGACCTCCGGGGCCATGGCGAGAGCGAGCATGCTCCGGGCGGCTACCTTGTGTGGGCGTTTGCGATGGACCTGCGCGGGTTCGTGGAGGAGATGGACTTCGAGGCGTTCGACCTCGTGGCGCACAGCATCGGAAGCCGGGTGGCAATGTCTTACGCGCGGGACCACAGCCACCGCCTGAAGCACCTCGTCCTGGCTGACATGGGACCGCAAATGGCGGAGCAGGGCGCCCGCGGAATCCGCCGGAGCACTGGAGATGCGCAGAAGGCGCCAGGCTTCGCGACCGAAGCGGAGGCGTTGGAGCATTTCGCCGGGCTGTACCCCGGAAAGCCGGCGGCATTCCTCCTTCGCCAGATTGGCGCATCGCTGACGCTCGATGAAGCTTCCGGGAACCTCGTTTTCAGGTTCGATCCATCCATTCACCAGGCAACGGGACGTGGCGCGATCGCCGAGATCCCTTACCTCTGGGAGAGCCTGGAGCACATCACCTGCCCGACGCTCGTGATCCGCGCGGAGAAGAGCAA
>JANPDX010000550.1:0-3977 GCA_031431695.1 Dehalococcoidia bacterium | reverse complement strand
GTATGGATCTCAGTCCCTATTTGCTCGACCGGGCACGGCGCAGGATCGGAGCCGGCAAGGCTCGGCTCGTACACGGGAATGGCCTTGCCATCCCATCCGAAGACTACGCCTTCGACGCCGCCGTGAGCGCCCACTACGTCGGCCACCTTCCCGACGATGTTCGGCCGCTTGCGGTCACCGAGTTGGCGCGAGTCCTTCGTCCCGGTGGCCACCTCCTCGTGCTCGAACACCGCTGGCACAAGTGGCCCGAAACCGACACGCTTCGCCGTGTTCGTGTGGCAACGAGAAATTTCGGAATAATGACACTTACCCTCTTCGAGCGTACCGATACGCCAGTTGCGGTCAGCCTTTGAGCGGCCCAACCCCGGATCAACTCCGCCGGGTCCAGGACTGGATCAGGAGCGAGGCGGCCGCAAAGTCAATCGATGACATCCATGCCTACGTTAGCGAACGCTACGACCGACTCTCCGCGGCCGTGACGGCCCTGCCCGCCGGCACACTGACCATCACACCGCCGGGTGAAGACTGGACGCCAATTCACGCCTTGAAGCATGTCGTGGAATGGAACTGGCAAGTCGGAGAGGACGTCCTCCATGTTTGCCTCACCGGTGAGCGACCGAACAACCCACCTCCCGAGTTCCCAGCTGAACGCGAACCCTTACTTGCAAGAAACCGCGAGTCCCTCGACTCAATCTTTGCGCATGTTTCCGCGGCTGACCCCGCGGGCTTCCTTCACGTCACATGGGAGCACCCGTTTTTCGGGCAGCTCAACTGGCGGGAGTGGTTTCTCTTCCTCGCCGTCCATGCCACGGACCATGCTGGCCAGATTCGAACGAT
Organism: Dehalococcoidia bacterium; assembly: GCA_031431695.1. Taxonomy (GTDB): domain Bacteria; phylum Chloroflexota; class Dehalococcoidia; order Tepidiformales; family Tepidiformaceae; genus Amarobacter. The sequence continues at coordinate 3,140 of JANPDX010000550.1, read as the reverse complement.
GAGTGACGGCGCGAATGCCTGAGGCCAGGCCGCTTCGCATCGTGCATACCTCCGACGTACACCTCGGCGCCTACTCTGGAAGTGGTGATGAGAAATGGACGTCTCGAAGGACGCTCATGGAAGAGACCTTCGTCCGCGTCATCGATATCGCCAACGAATCAGGCGCCGATGCACTCGTGATCGCAGGCGACTTCTTCGACAACGATCGCGTTCCCGAAGAGACCGTCATCTTTGCGGCAGAGACGATCGGCAAGTTCCGAGGAGAGACCTTCTTACTGCCGGGCAACCACGACCCAATGGATCCCGGCGGCATTTACTGGCGTTACGACCTGGAATCGGTTGCGAAGCGCCTCACCATCATTCGCGAACACAAGGGTGAGTTCATCGAACCCGAGGGCATCGACGCCGTGTTTTGGGGCCGAGCCTACCTCGATACCGACTGGCACTTTAAGCCGCTTGATGGCATCCCCGAGCGCCTCGACAACCGCTGGCACATCGCGCTCGGGCACGGCCACTTTGTGCGCGAAGGCGGCGAGATGCACCGCTCGCTGCTCATTAAGGATTCCGAAATAGCCGCCGCGGCAGGCCATTGGGATTACATGGCGTTCGGCCATTGGGAACCGCACGCCGACGTGAGTACCGGTGGCGTGACGGCGATCTACTCCGGCGCGCCCATGCCGCTGAGCGACGCGAACCGCCGCGCCGGAATGGCGGCCGTCGTGGATTTCGACGAGTCCGGCGTTCGCTGGACGATGCACCGTGTGGATCCCCGGCCCCTGGACTCCATCCCCCGGTAAGGCCGTTCACCGAAAAAGCGCACCGTGATACGGTTACTGTTCGCGGCAGGGTAGCTCAGCTGGCTAGAGCGCACGACTCATAATCGTGAGGTCGGGAGTTCAAGTCTCCCCCCTGCTACCAGGTTCGTTGTAGTACCTGTCGATAGCTGCCGCGAGCCCCCACGGTTCGTCGGCCAGTGTCGCACCCGGCAGTTCATCGCGGTTCAAGCGTGCGCCTCGTCCGTTGATCGGTTGAGCGAAGGTGAGTGTCGCCAACTATTTCGGGTCTCCTCGACGTACCGGCTCATGCAGAGCTGACCCCCAGCTACGAGGAACTGCAGGCGCGCATCGCCGAGCTTCAAGCCGAGCGCGAAGACGCTCGCTCGCGCCTTCAGCGGCTCGCGGAGGTGCAGAACCCGCGTGACAAGATCCTGCTGGGCCTGGGGGAGCAGATTCGCACCCTGGGCATGGCGGATATGTGCGCGAGGTACCTGGTTGTCGATGGGCGTCTCGAATTATGGGCACCCGAGATCAAGAGAATTAGCGTGGAAGAGGAAAACTGGAGGCAAGCGAGCCGGCTCCAGCGCCCGATATATCGCTCGTACGGGTCACCCCGGTCCCAAGAATCGGTCACTGTTCTCCGCATGTTGCCAGTTTAAGGCCCGTCTGCTGGCGTACAACTCTCCCACGAATGTGCCTTCGTGGTCGTTCGAGGCACATTCGTGGGCGTGATTGGGAAGTCAGTTCGACAGCGCCGCCGACCGCAGCGCTGGGGTTGCGTGCACTGGAAGGCGCCAAACAGAGACGCTCGCGGCAAGGGCCCATACCCAGAGGATCGGGAGCGTCAACGCACCGGCTAACGGCGTCGCGACGAGCACCAGGACGCCGGCGGCCAAGCTTGTCCAGGCGAACCATCCGGGCAACGCCGCAGTCCGTTTGATTGCCAGGGAGGCAAGGAGCAGGCAGGCGCCGCCGGTTACCAAAGCAATATTCATGAAAGCGTAGCCAAGTTGCGGAATGTAGCGGAGCGTATCCACGCCCGGCAGCGGCTCATCGTTTAGCTGCACGGCATTGCCGATTGCGCCGCGGGCGGCTGCCGCGACGAGCAGCAGGGCAGCGAAGCCGAGGCCGACCGCGCACATCGAGTTTCCCGCTGTGCCGTTATCGCCGTTGAGACGGTCACGAAGGTAGGTGATGAAGACGGCGAACGCGATTGCGGAAATAGCCACGAAGTACATGCTCGCAATCGCCGCCGACTGGTTGCCGCTCTTCGACCACCAGTCGACCATTTCGTGGTCGCTGACCTTGAGGGGCACGTTGATGGACGCCACGCCGAGGAAGAGGAAGAGCGCGAACGCCGCGCTGAGAAGGGCTGCGACCCTGGGACCAATTGAAACGGACATATAAACCTTCCTTCGCCGCGAGAATGTAGCGGCGTGGGAAGCCTGGCGGACGGAGCGGACGGCCACATCGGTACTGGCCCCTGGATCGGTCTCCGGGGAGGCACGGAGGCGCGGACCGGCAAGACGGTGCGATGATTCCGCCCGTGAAGCCGTTAGCCCTCCGCTATTGGCCCAGGGTGCTGGTCATTACCGCCTTGGCGGTGATATTCGGCGCGTTACTTGTGATGGTCATCATCGACCAGAAGTTGAGGGCCGGGAACCGCGGCGACCTTTCGGATCTGCGGTCCGCAGCGGGAATCGTGTTCCCGATGGCTATTGCCGGCGCGGCATTGGTTGGTAGCATCCTGGCTGTGCGCCGCTCGCGGAACCCGGCCGGGTGGCTGTTCCTCGGTTTGGCGCTCTCGATAGCCCTCGCGGGAACGGCAGGCTCCTATGCCGCATACGGCGCTGTGTACGATCCCGGGGCGCTTCCGGGAGCCAACCTGGTGGCGGTGTATGCAGACGGCGCCTTCGTGCCGTGGGTGTGCCTGCTCGGACTCATCCTTTTAGTCACGCCAACGGGCTCGGCGCCTTCGCCGCGATGGAAGGCCGTGGGCTGGGCATGCGCCGGTAGCGGCATCGTCTTTCTTGTCGCGATAGCATTCCGCTCCACTCCCCTCGATACGCCTCCTTTCGAAGGGATGAAGAGCCCACTCGCCAGAGATGGCTACTCCAGGTTGGCAAACGGGGTGGCATTCGCAGCATTGGTCGCGGCGCATCTCGCGCTGGTCGCCGCCATGGTTTCGCTTGTGGTGCGAGCTCGACGCGCCGAACCAGAAGAGCGCCAACAACTGCGCTGGTTACTGGTGCCGGCAATACCCTTCCCCTTCCTGGTTGCGGGCGCCTGGATTGCTTCCGGTTCCGGCAACTCCGGCATGGTCGCAATCCTCGGCGGCGGGTATCTGGTCATCATCCCTATCGC
>JANPDX010000549.1:0-2578 GCA_031431695.1 Dehalococcoidia bacterium | reverse complement strand
ATCGTGCGAGACGAACGCAGTCCTGCCTCAGCCTGACGAACGCTGAAACAGAACTGCGTGAGGCTCAAGCTGCCTCCGCTTCCGTGGACTTCGGCTGGAGCGACGCGCACAGTTTCGTGAGCATCTGAACCACCCGAACCGCGAGAGTTCGGCCACGAGCGCACTCGCACGCGGGAGCCAGCTTCCGGATCTTCAGCACGTCGAACGAAGCCGCAACCTCCGTCGCGCTGCCGCGAGCGTAGGTGTAGTGACGAGACTTGTCCTTGCGGCTCCGACGGCCCCCGCCTTCCGCGATGTTCAAAACAACGCTGAGACTCGCGCGCTCGATCTGATCCCGAAGAACGCGGCTAAGCGTCGGCACCTTCGATGCCGCGAAAGCATGGAGCTCCAAGGCCAAAGCGTAGACCTCGTGCTTCTGGGCGTCCAGGACGATCGACTCTTCACGCGACGCGCTCTCGGAGCTGTCCGGAGCGGCCAGTGCGGCTGCTAGCTCGGCACCCGGACGAGACGCCGAAACGGCCGGGGCGGAAGCCCCGGCCTGATCGACTGTGTATTCCGCGCTCATTAGAGCGATCCCTCGGCTTCCGCCCGGCGGCGAGCTTCCTGCTCCCGACGTGCTCGATCCCGATGCATCGCCGCGTGCTCGGACCGAGCCGAGCGCTGATAGCTCTCCGCCACCAGACGCTCGTGACGGACCTTCCGCTCGCACTCCTCGCAGAGCTCCGCGATGCGTAGAGCAAGATTCGCTGCCTGGATGGCCAGATCCGACTGGACGACCCGACGCTTCGCACCGGACGCCAAAGCCGATGCCGCATCCAGCGCCGCCCGACGAGCGCAAGACCAGAAGTTCAAACGAACGTTCCGAAGCACGGCTGGAATCGTCCGCTCCAACTGCGAGTGAATCCGAAAGTCTCGAACGACGATCCGTGCGACTTCGATGCAGAGCCGCTCGGCCAAGCGTGTCAGAACCGACGGACCGTCGCCGCCGAACAGGCACTGCTGAGTACTGTTGAGAACCACGCGAACGCGAAGACCGAAGAACTCCGGAACCGAGGGCCGCGGGGTGGGCTCGGGGCTGGCGTTGCGGGGCTGTGTGGTGGACGTGAACATGAGAGGTTGCCTTTCCGCAGGCCGAAAGTGGCCTGCGCCCTCTCATCACGACTTCACGCAGGGGTTCGTCAGGGCCCTGCTTTTCTCGTTTGAAGAAAAGTCCGGAGCGCAGCGACGGAGCCTTGACGTTTCCCGTAGTAGTGAAGTCGACCATCCAAAGCAGGCCACTCCCGCCTGCGGACAGGCTCAGCCGACCGTCGTCCACTGGAGCCCCGCCAACCTGCGCCGAGCCTTCGGCCGCGACGGCCCGCGAGCACGAGTTCGATCGATCGCGCGAACCCAGAACCCAAAGTTCCAAGGCCACAAAAGACGGCGTAACCCCAAACCTCGCGTTTGCGACCTCCCGCTCACCGAGCCACCCGCTACTCAAACATCGGGGCGGATCCTGCGAAGCAGTACGGGCGCGGGTTTCCCGCGCCAACTCGGATGCCATCGAGAACACAGTTATCCCATTTGGAATAATGGACCTAACCCAGCCGCGGCGCCACCCCCCCAGGACAGCCAGTGAGCCTGTCCCGGGTGAGGAATGACTCGCCCCACGCGCCTGAATTCAACGCGACCCCAGACAGGCGCTTCTCCGCGGCGGCCCCCATACCCTGCTTTGTGTCCGCCGATTCTCCCATTCCCGTCCACCTGCGCGTCCGGAATCTCAAGGACCGAGCCACTCACCGCCTCGCAAACAGAGCCATCCTCTACGCGGCTCGGATGCTCGGCGTCACCGCCGGAACCCACCTGAGCGAGTTCCGCGGACGTGATGGCGGATTCCAGGACCTCAAGGCCCGCCTCGACCGGGCAGAACTCCTGACCTCGGTTGCGTGGCGAGTCGTTGGCCTCCTTCACACGCGCCTCGCCAAGGTACCCGACCGCCACCGGCCCCACTACTCTCCCGCGGCCCGTTTCGAGATCCTCGAGATCCGCAACCTGCTTGGCTGGAACCAGCATCGCGCCGCGACTCAGTTCCTCGTCTCCGACAACACCATCTCGAACTGGGAGCGCGACCAGTCGCCCGACTCCAAGACAGTGGGCTCGCTCGCCAAACCCATCCCGCCCGTCACCCGGTTCAACGACGCTACCCGGCACCTCGTGCAGATGATGGCGCGGTTTGGTTTCGGCGGTCCTGAGTTGATCGCTTCGCACCTCGCGCTCGCTGGCTTCCGGATCGCGGAGAAGACCGTGCGCAACATCAAGCGAGAGAACCTCATCGCTCCTGCCGTTGTGGAACCGGCCGATCCACCGAGACCGACCAACCCCGTCGTTGCGAACTTCGTGCACCACGTGTGGATGATGGACGTGACCGAGATCAAGACCCTCTTCGGCACACAGACTCTCTACTTCGCGGCGGTCTTCGACGCCTTCTCGCGCCTCCCATTGGCCGGCATGGCCTTCGCTCGCAAACCGGGCGGGGCGGCCATGGCTCGATTGTTCAAGCGCGCGGTGGCCGCATTCGGCCCGCCCAGATACCTCGTCA
>JANPDX010000548.1:0-3311 GCA_031431695.1 Dehalococcoidia bacterium | reverse complement strand
CTTCGTGCCGCATGGTGTATTCCGGTGTTCCGGCGAAGACCGCTGGATCGCCATTGTCGCGACGAACGATGACGAGTGGCGCCGGCTTTGTGATGTCGCCGAACACCCGGAGTGGGCGAGCGATGAGCGGTTCGCGCAGTTCGGGCGGCGCTATGCTCACCGGGCGCAGTTGGAACAGTTGCTGACCGAATGGACTGAGCAGCGAGACGTGGAGGAACTTGAGCGGTCGCTCCAGGGTGCGGGGGTGCCATCTCACCGCGTGAGCACCGCGGGCGACGTGATGGCCGACGCGCAACTGGCCGTGCGTGGCCACTTTGCGACTGTCAAGCATCCGGAGGTTGGCACGGTGACGGTGGAGACTCCCCGATTCCGGCTTTCGAATAGTAGCTTCGTGATGCCACAACCGGCCCCGACGCTTGGGCAGCACAACGACCTCGTGCTCCGTGAGATCCTCGGGCTTTCGGATGCGGCAATCACGGAGCTCGTCATCGCCGGTGCACTGGAATAGCCCGCAAGCCGGACAACGTTCGATGTGGACGGCGGGGTGCTGGTGAACTAACGATGTTCGATTCGGGGCGCGAAGGTTGCTCGGGCGGCATGCCGCGAGCGCCCGCGAAAGGGCCGCAACTACGGGCCGGAACGGTCGGCCTTTCAACGTCAGGGTTGCATAAGGTTCTGGGCAGGCATCAGGACGTTGCCGTCCGGGTCTTCGAAGGTCGCGAGCTTTACCATGCCCGGGAGTTCGTTCGTTGGCCCCTGGAAGCGGACCCCGTTGGATTCGAGGTCGGCGCGCGCGGCATCGATATCGGCCACGCCAAATGTGATGGTGCATCCGCCGGGACCGGGATGAGGTTCGCCGTGGAGAGCGCTGAGGCCAATCACCACGCCAAGAGGCCCGGCGAATTCGGCCCACCCGGCCTCTTCGACAACGAAGCCTTCCTCCATGCCGAGTTTGTCGTGGTACCAGGAACGGGAAGCTGCCCAATCTGTGACCTGGATTGAAATTATCAGTTCGGACTTAAGTGTAATCGCCATGTTCTGTTCCTTTCCGGTTTGCCACAGGCTCGCGGCGGGGTAACGATGTGCGCGAGCCGTGCTGGTGCGCATGGAAAGTATACTAACTTTATTTCATCGTCAAGGAGAATCTGCCATCTCTCTCGAACCGGCCATCCGCCTCTTCCACCATCGTTGGTCGGTGCCTATTGTCGCGGCCCTGCATGAAGGTGTGCCGTTGACGTTTGCGACGTTGGCCGCGCGACTGCCGGCCAGCCGGGACACGCTAACGGACACGCTGGCGAAGCTCGAAGCGAACGGGGTGATAGCACGGAGGCACCAGGGCAAGAAAACCCTGTACCAGTTGACGGCGCTGGGTGGGGCCGTTGGAGCGGCGTGCGTGCCGCTGGTGGATTTGATTGGACGGAGCGATGTGCTGGATCTCGCGCTCAAAAAGTGGCCGATGATGGTTGTGGTGGCGCTGGGCCGTGGGGCAACGCGGTACAACGAAACCAAGGCGGCGTTGCCGGGCATTACGGCCCGGGCCCTGGCCATCGCATTGAAGGAACTTCAGGCCGCCGGGATGGTCACCCGGACCGTGGACGAGGGCTACCCGCCCACGCCGACGTATGTGCTCGCGGAGAAGGCCAAGCCGTTCTTCCTGCCGCTGGATGAATTGTGCCGGGCGTGCGACGGAGCGTCCGCGCACCACACGCCGACGACGACAGGGCCGAAGCGTTCGGGCGGGGCCTTTGATGGGGAAACAGTCGAAGAGAACGCAGCTGGACCCGGCGATGAAGCGGACCCGGACGCGACCGAGACATAGCAGCCAGCCGAAGGTTCAGATCCGAAATCGCTAGAGCTGGTTAACAGTTCTTCGTGCGACAATGGCCGTCCGCGTGATGCACGTGAGAACTGGTGTTTGGCTGGCTGACGATGGCAATTCAGGTGACGCTTCTTTCGCATTCGGAGGACCCGATGCGCTCGCTGTATATGGCCTACCGGACGTGCTACAGCCAGCTCACTCCGCAACAGGTGGCCAAGCGCATCGGCGACGACCGGATCACGCGTGAGGAGATGACGCGGTTCATCGAAGAGCGGCTGAAGACGGGGCATGCAAGCCCGCTGGAGCAGGTCTCGTACGAATTCGGAATCTCGGGCGTTTCGAGGGCGTTCAGCCACCAGTTCGTGCGCCATCGCGTGGGGATTTCGTTCGAGCAGCAGAGCCAGCGGTATGTGACCTACAAAGATGGCGAGTTCCCGTACACAGTTCCGGAGACGGTCCGGAAGGCGGGAATGCAGGGCCAGATGGACGAGCTTTTCGACCGGGTGGGCGCCCTCTACGAAGAGATGGTTGCCGCCGGGGTTCCGGCCGAGGATGCACGCTTCCTGCTGCCGAACGCCACGAACACGAATTTCAAGATCACCGTGAACTTTCAGAGCCTGCTGCACATCTGCGACCTGCGGCTCTGCACTCGGGCGCAGTGGGAGTTCCGCAAGGTGGCCGCGCTCATGCGCTCCGAGGTGATGAAGGTGACGCCGGAGTTGGGGCGGTATCTTCAGCCGAAGTGCGGCGAACATAGGTTGGGGTACTGCGACGAAAGCGAGAAGGACTGGGCGGCATGCCCGATTGGCCGCGTGCGCCCGCACAAAGACGTCTTGTTCCGGATTTACGAGTCGTACCGGAAAGGCGAAGTGCAACCGTTGCGCGAAAAGGATTGGGACGTGATCGAGGAGAAGGACCTGGTGGTACTGGGAGACTGATGCGGCGGCCGATTCTTCCGCTTGGGAGTCTTGCACCGTGGGTGCTGGCGGGGTGCGGGGTAGTACTGGCGGGCATTGGCCTGCTCAGCGAGAACCGGGAGATGGTTGTCCTTGGGGTGGTTGCGGCGGTCGCGCTGGTGGTGGCATTTCCGCTGGCGAAGTTCTTAATGGGGAAAGAGGACGAGTAGAACGAATAGTTATGTCTTTTAGTCGGTAGTGACTCGGGCACGCCAACTGGCGTAGTTGTGCGGCATGTGGAACGGCACAGCAACCCAATTCGATGAGGTACGGTTCCGCGAGCGGGAACTCAACGCCGGAAAGAAGCGGGTTCGACCTGCTGGATCGTCTGAGTGAGTCGGAAATCCTGTCGATCGCGGAAGCGCTGGTCAGGTAGCACCAGCCTTTACCGCTTCGGGACCTGGTTCTGTATCGTTCGGGCCGATGCGACGGGGAATACTACTTACGCTGACGGTCTGGATGGTCGGAGCGGCGACGCTGCGGACGACTCTTTTGATGCCGCACGTCTGCCCCGCGGTGACCAGTGCCTCCGCACT
>JANPDX010000547.1:0-2897 GCA_031431695.1 Dehalococcoidia bacterium | reverse complement strand
TCGTGGCGACCTTGTTCGGATACAGCTTCGCGGAGTGGCTCAGAACATCGTGCAGGAGCATGGGAACGTCCTTGGTGTATGGAGGTCGGTTGTTTGTAGCTCGCGGATTATCCGGCCCATCACCAACGGTGTCGATTCACGATTGCACGGGGCCGGCCCCTACACCGGCAACGCCGATTCCGCCCGCGCCGTTGTCACCTGGGCGGGAAGCACCGCCAGCACGGCTTCGATGTCCTGCTCGCTGGTCTCTTCGCCCAGCGAGAACCGGAGGCTGCCGACGGCCCGCCGAATGGGGACGCCCATCGCCATCAGCACATGAGATGGCTCCCAGGTCGAGTTCGAACACGCGCTCCCGGAGCTGACGGCGATGTCCCGTTCGTCCAGCAGCCGCACCAGCACGTCGCTTTCGATGTCATCGAAGGAGATGTTCAGGTTGTTCGGCACACAGTCGGTCTGGCAGCCGTTCACCTGCGAACCGGGCACGGCGCCAAGGATGCCGTCCCGAAGGCGGTTTCGAAGTGCCAATACCCGGCTGTTCCGCTCGGCGATGCCTGTCGAGGCGACAGCAAGTGCCGCTGCGGTACCTGCAATCCCCGCGACGTTCTCGGTGCCGGCTCTCTTTTGCATCTCCTGTCCGCCCCCATGCAACAACGGCCGGAATGGGGTGGCGCGCCGCAGGAACAGCACTCCGCTCCCCTTCGGTCCTCCGAACTTGTGGGCCGAAAGGCTCAACGCATCGACCCCGAGAGCATCGACATCGATCGGCAGCCATGCTGGCGCCTGAACAGCGTCGGTGTGCAGCAATACCCGGTGCGAAGCCTGCCCCGCGAACTCACGCAAGACACGGGCAACGTCTGCGATGGGCTGCACCGTGCCAACTTCGTTGTTCGCGAGCATCACGCTGGCCACAACCGTGCCTGGCCGCAGCGCTCGTGTGAACTCGGCGATGCTGATCCTTCCGCTCGCGTCACAGCCAATCGTGGTCACTTCGAACCCGAGCTCTTCAAGTTGCTGGGCGACATGCAGCCCGGCATGGTGCTCGATGGCGGTCGTGATGACGTGATTGCCTCCGCCCGCCCTGCGCATCGCATAGGCGATCCCGAGCATGGCGGAGTTGATGCTCTCGGTGCCGCCGCTCGTGAACAGGATCTCGGATATCCGGGCGCCCAGGCAGCCTGCGACCGTCTGACGAGCCGCATCAACAGCCGCCTGCGCGTCACGGCCAATCGAATACAACCCGCTCGGGTTGCCGAAACGTCCATCGAGGAACGGCAGCATCGCCTCGCGCGCTTCGCGGCGCAGTGGTGACGTAGCAGCATGGTCCAAGTAAATCACGCTTCGATTGTGTCGCGCTTGAAGTGGCCTGTCGATTGAGGCTGTCGCAACTCCCAGCTACGCTTCCACTTCGTGCCAGATGAATCCCTTCTCACTGACGAAGTCCGCGCCATGGTTGGCAGCGAAACACCGCTTGGCCCCGTGGACGTCACGGCGCGCAGTTGGCGCCGGGCCGTCGAGGTCTACACCGGGCACGTCCCGCAGGAGACTCCCGCGGACGGAGAGCCCATCTCCGGCTACGCTATCGCCGCGCTCGAAACCGACTACGAGCTCACGACTCTTCCGAACCTCATGCCGAATTCGATCCTGATTAGCAACCAGTGGGAGTTCGAACGCCCCCTGCGCATGGGCGAAACGCTCGACGCCTCGTACCGCCTGGTCGATGTCGCTGAGCGCTTTGGCGGCCGCTTCGGCTACAGCATCGATTTCCGCGCGGAGGTCGTGTACCGCGATTCAACAGGCGAAGTGGTGGCACGCAGCGGCCGCACCATGACCCAATACGTCGCATCCGACGCACGCTCCCAGGACGGCGGCAGATGACCCTCAACCAATCTGCCCTGCGCGAAGGCGACGAACTGCCGTCGCTGAAACTCCAACCGGACCTCGGCCAGGTCATCCGTTATTGCGCGCTCCAGTGGACGTTTCCCGCGTTCTTCTATGACGCGGAGGCGGCGAAAGCTGCTGGCATGCCTGGCACCATCGTCCCGGGACCGCTCAAGGTTGGGCTCCTGTATCGGGCCGTGGACGAATGGCTCGGCGATGCAGGCTGGATCCGCCAGGTGCGCGCGGCCCATCGCCGCCCGGATCGCACCAACCGCCCGATCGAAATCGCCGGCCGGATCGCTCGCCTTTATGAAGAATCCGGCACCCGCCGAGCAGACCTGGAGCTGGCGATCATCAACGAACAAGGCGAATCCAGCGTCCGCGGCTTCGCGGTTGTCCAGTTCAACTGAGGGCCGGCGGATTTGGTAAGATGGCAGCCATGACGCAGGACGAACTGAGAAACCAAATAGACCGCTTGCTCGAATCCGATCATCTCGAGGAGGCCGAACGCCTCATCGAACAGTTGGAACAAGTGACTGCCGAAGCGTTCTTGGAGCGCCTGAACGCGGCACCGATCGATGACGAACCCGTGACGGCAGAGCAACGAGCGTCACTTGATCGGGCTTGGTACGTGGTTCGGGGCGGGCCGACGGGTGCCACTCGCTCCCTGGGATGAAGTACGACGTCCTTTGGTTTCAAGACGTTGTTGATCAACTGTTCGATTTGGCCGCCCGCCAGCCGCGGCAAGCCTCCAGGATCCTCCTGACCGTGCGTTCGTTTGGCCGAGATGGCCACGGAGATGTTAAGAAGTTGGAGGGCCGCAAGGACGAGTGGCGTCTTCGAGCTGGGGATTGCTTACGTCACGAAGGTCGACAACCGCAGGGATTCGTATCAGGCCGTTACCTTCGCGATGTCGCGACTGACTGATTCGTCTCACACCCGCCGTGCAGACCTGGACCTGGCGATCATCAACGAACAGGGCGAACCCAGCGTCCGCGGCTTCGCGGTGGTCGAGTTCA
>JANPDX010000546.1:0-6388 GCA_031431695.1 Dehalococcoidia bacterium | reverse complement strand
GGGGAATATGAGCTGTTCGCGAAGGCCGAGGCTGTAGTTGCCGCGACCGTCGAAGGCGTTAGGGTTGAGGCCCTGGAAGTCCCGGATGCGAGGGAGAGCAGCGCTCACCAAGCGGTCCAAAAACTCCCACATGCGGTCACCACGCAGCGTGGTGGCGACGCCGATTGGGTTGCCTTCACGCAGACGGAAGTTCGCGATGGACTTCTTCGCACGAGTGATGACTGGCTTCTGGCCGGTGATCGCGCTGACTTCTTCGGTCGCCTTATCCAGGGCGTTCGCATCGGTCAAAGCTTCGCCGAGGCCGATGTTCACGTTGATCTTGGTGATGCGCGGGATCTGCATCACGTTTCCGTAGCCATAGTGCTCTTTGAGCGCGACGGCAACTTCGGTCTTGTACGTCTCCTTCAATCGCGGCGGCATTACTCGATGTCCTCTCCGCTGCGTTTGCCAACGCGGACCATGGTGCCATCTTCACGGCGGCGGAAGCCGACACGGGTGGGCTGGTCGTTGTTGGGGTCAATCAGCATCACGTTGCTCATATGGACTGGCGCTTCGCGTTCGATGATCTGGGAGGCCTGGCCCTGCTGGCGAGCGCGCTGGTGGCGCTTGATGATGTTCACACCCTCAATCAGGATGCGGTTGTCCTTGTTGAGAATGGCGCGCACGGTCCCCCGCTTACCGCGATCCTTCCCGGCAAGCACGACCACCTTGTCGCCTCGTTTAATCCTGGCGGGCACTACAGCACCTCCGGAGCGAGCGAAACGATCTTCATGAAGTTCCGGTCACGCAGTTCACGAGCGACCGGCCCGAAGATACGGGTGCCGCGCGGGTTTTCGCCGTCACTGGCCAGAAGAACGGCCGCGTTCTCATCGAACCGGATGTACGAACCGTCTGGCCGTCCGTACTCTTTGGTTACACGGACGACGACCGCTTTCACGACATCACCCTTTTTTACATTTGAGTTAGGTTGGGCCACCTTCACGCTGGCAACGATGATGTCGCCCGGGCGGGCATACCGCCGGCGGCTTCCGCCGAGCACTCGGATGCAGAGCAGCGACCTAGCGCCAGAGTTATCGGCCACTTTGAGCCGGCTCTCCTGTTGAATCACGCCTGCACCTCCGCCTTCGGGGCGATTTGCGTTTCTCGTTCGAAGTCGCGTCCGATGGTTTCAGGCGCCACGTCGGCCACATCGCCATGTGTCAGGATCTGGACAACTCGCCAACGCTTGTCACGAGACAGCGGCCGGCATTCCTGGATGCGCACGACGTCGCCGAGCTTGCATGCGTTGTCATCGTCGTGAGCCTTGTAGCGATCAGTAACCGTCACGACCTTGTGGTAGAGACGGTGCTTCTTCTTCCGTTCGACGGAGACGACGATGGTCTTCTCCATTTTGTCGGAAACGACAGTCCCCTGGATGATTCGTTGGGTTCCCATGGCTACTCCTCACCCAGGACGGACTCGATCTGGCGCTCTCGTTTGAGGGTGCGCAGACGAGCGATTTTTCGCTTGGCGTTCCGCAGCTCACGGTAATTAGTGAGCTGGCGGCTGGCATGCTGGAACCGGAGGGTGAACATGGCCCGATAGGCCTCGTTGATCTCATGGTCCAGCTTGGAATCGTCGAGCTTACGGAGGTCTTCCGCGGTCTGGCGTGCCATTAAATCACCGCCTCTTCGCGCTGGACGACCTTCGTCGGAATGGGCAACTTGTGTGCGGCCAGGCGGAGTGCCTCGCGCGCCACGTCTTCCGGCACGCCGGCGATCTCGAACATGATGCGGTTTGGCTTCACGACCGCGACCCACTTCTCGGGCGAGCCTTTGCCAGACCCCATGCGCGTTTCGGCGGGCTTCGCCGTGACCGGCTTGTCGGGGAAGATGCGAATCCAGACTTTACCACCGCGCTTCATTTCGTGGGTCATGGCGCGGCGGGCACTTTCGATGTGGCGTGAATCGATCCATGCGGCACCCATTGCCTGCAATCCGAATTCGCCGAAAGCGATGTAATTGCCGGTCGCGGCAACGCCGGAGCGCCGGCCACGGTGCTGCTTGCGATGCTTAACGCGTCGAGGTTGAAGCATTTAGTTCACCACCTCGTCGGTTCGGGCCGCAGCCTGTTGTTCCATGGAAATGGCCGTGTGGGCGGGAGCATCCGGGTCGATGCGCGGAGCTACAAGCGCTGCCACTGGTTCCTGGATCTCAATCTCAATCGGCTTCAGACCCTTTTCGGGGATAATCTCGCCCTTGTAGATCCAGACCTTCACACCGATGCGACCAAAGGTGGTATGCGCTTCGGCGAGGCCGTAATCAATGTCGGCGCGAAGAGTGTGCCGCGGTACGCGGCCTTGTGTTTCGTCTTCCCGCCGGGACATTTCCGATCCGCCGAGACGACCAGCAATGGCAACGCGGCAACCCTGGGCGCCACGCTGCATCGTCCGCTGCACGGACTGCTTGATGGCACGCCGGAAAGCGACGCGGCGTTCGAGCTGGTCGGCGACGGAACGGGCGACCAGGTAAGCGTCCAGTTCCGGAGTCCGGATTTCCTGGATATTCACGCGGACTCGGCCGCCGGTGAAGCGTTCGAGAGAATTGCGCAAATCCTCGACTTTGGCGCCGCCCCGGCCAATAACGATGCCGGGCTTCGCCGTATGGATCGTTATCGTCACGAGATTCGCGTTGCGGTCGATTTCGACCCGGCTGATCGATGCATCAGGGAGCTCCCGAAGCACGAAAGCGCGAAGGTCGAGATCCTGGTGGAGGCGGACGGTGTAGTCCTTCTCGGCGAACCATTTCGATTCCCATTCGTAGATGTAACCCAGCCGAAAGCCGTGCGGATGTACTTTCTGTCCCATTTAGGCCCCCCGCTCATCAAGGATGATCGTGATGTGGCTGGAGCGCTTGAGAATCGGGCTTACCCGGCCTCGCGAACGTGGACGAAACCGACGCTGTGTCGGTCCGTCGTCCGCGAAGGCGCGCTTGATAACCATTCCATCGACGTCCAGGTCGAAATTGTTCTCGGCGTTCGATGCGGCGGAAAGCACGACCTTCGAAACGGTCCGAGCGTGCGGTGACTTCACGTAGCGAAGCAGGGCGAGTGCCTGATCGACGGAGAGACCGGTGAGCCGATCAAGGATCAGCCGGACCTTCCGAGGCGACGTACCCATATTCTGGCAACTAGCACGTACTTCCACAGTTAGCGCCTCACCTTGCTCTGCTTGTCGCTTTTCGCAACGTGCCCGCGGAACGTGCGGGTGAGTGCGAATTCGCCAAGCTTGTGGCCAACCATGTTTTCGGTGACGAACACCGGCACATGGCGACGTCCATCGTGAACACCGAAGGTCAGGCCGATCATTTCCGGCAGGATCGTCGATGCGCGCGACCAGGTCTTGATGACCGTTCGGCTGCTCGCATTGCGCATGGCCAAGACCTTCGCCTCGAGCGAGGGATGGATGTAAGGCCCCTTCTTGATAGAACGTGACATGGCCTACTCCTAGGTCCGGCGCCGGACAATGAGCCTGTCCGTGCGCTTGTTGTTGCGGGTGCGGTAGCCGAGAGTCGGCTTGCCCCAGGGCGTTTTCGGGCCGGGCATGCCGACCGGTGCGCGGCCTTCGCCACCACCATGTGGATGGTCCCGCGGGTTCATGACGGCACCGCGGACCTGAGGCCGGCGACCGAGATGACGGGTTCGGCCCGCCTTGCCGAGCTTCACGAGGGAATGCTCGACATTGCTAACCTGGCCGATTGTTGCGGCACATTCGATACGGACTCGCCGCATTTCGCCACTCGGCAAACGAAGCAGGGCGTAATCGCCTTCCTTCGCCATGAGCTGGGCGCTGACGCCGGCGCTGCGGACCATCTGGCCGCCACGTCCCGGCGTGAGTTCGATGTTGTGCACCTGGGTGCCCGTGGGCATGTTGGCCAGCGGCAACGAATTGCCGACGCGCACTTCCGCGTTCGGACCGCTAGTAACGACTGCTCCAACAGCTAACCCGTTGGGGGCGAGAATGTAGCGCTTTTCGCCGTCCGCGTACTGCAACAATGCAATGCGTGCTGTGCGGTTCGGGTCATACTCGATGGCGGCGACCTTCGCCGGCACGCCGGTCTTGTTGCGCTTCCAATCGATGATTCGGTACAGGCGGCGGGCGCCACCGCCGCGGTGGCGGACGGTGATTCGGCCCTGGTTGTTTCGCCCGGCGTTCTTGCTCTTCAGCGATTCGGTGAGCTTTTTTTCGGGCCTCTTCTTCGTGATCTCGCTGTAGGTCTGGGCGCTGGCGTTGCGGCGGCCCGGGGATGTTGGCTTGTACTGCTTAATCGGCATGCCTAGATCCCCTCGAAGAGTTCAATCTTGTCGCCCTGGACGAGGGTCACGATGGCCTTCTTCCAGTCAGGTCGATTGGTTACTTTGCGGCCAAATCGCTTGGGCTTGCCCTTCATCACCATCGTGTTGACGTCCACGACGCGAACACTGAAGGCGACTTGAATTGCCTCTTTGATCTGGTTCTTGTTGGCGCGGAGGTCAACTTCGAAGACGTACTTGCCGGCGCCGGTAAGCACCGTAGTTTTCTCCGTGATGATGGGCCGCAGAAGGACTGCGTAGGGATGAATTTCCTTCGGCATTAGACCGCGGCCTCCTTGTTTCGGCCGCGCTGCGGCTTCAGGTTGGCGCCGCCCCAGAGGGCTTCGCAGGCCCGTACAGCGTCTTCCGACATCACCAGCTTGTGGGCATTGATGAGGTCAACAACGTTGAGGTTCTGGGCCGGGAGCGCCTTCACATCGTCGATGTTGCGGGTCGCGCGGGTGAGTTCGGGAACGTGTCCGCCGCTGACGACGAGCGCCCGCCGCTGGATACCGAGGGCGTCGAGCACGTTCTGCATCGTGCGCGTTTTTCCATCGGGAGCTCCGAGGCCTTCAACAACTATGAGCGAGCCGCCAGCGGCGTGGCTCGAAAGCGCCGATCGGAGCGCGAGGCGCTTCATGGTGCGGGGAAGGTCCTTGGCAAAGCTGTGGTGCTTCGGGCCGAAAGCCACACCACCACCAACGTGGTGCGAAGCTCGGATGGAACCCTGGCGGGAACGCCCGAGCCCCTTCTGCTTGCGAATCTTCACGGTTGACCCGCGAACCTCGCCGCGGCTCTTGGTGTGGGCGTTGCCGCCACGCTGATTGCCCATCTGAGCGACGTACGCCTGGTGGAGAACCGCCCGGTTCGGCTCGATGCCAAACACCTCGTCGGCGGCATCAATCTGTCGCAGTTCGTTACCGGCGGTATCGAAAACAGTCAGTTTCACTTCGATACCTTCTTTGCTTTTCGAATGCGCACCAGCGCGCCGGGGGCACCCGGAACGGAGCCGGCCACGAAGATCACACCGCGTTCTTCATTCTTGGAAACGACGACGAGGTTGCGAACGGTTACCCGCTCGTTGCCCATGTGGCCGGCCATGCGAGTTCCCTTATAAACGCGGCCGGGAGTGGTACCGGAACCAATCGAACCAGGGGCGCGATGGCGGTCGCTCTGGCCGTGAGTCTTCGGGCCACCGGCAAAGTGATGGCGTCGAACACCACCCTGAAAGCCGCGGCCTTTGGAAGTACTGGTGACATCCACGCGCTGCCCGGCTTCGAACAACTCGATGCCGATCTGGTCGCCGAGGGAGTACTCCGAGTCCCGAACCTTGAACTCCCCCAGGTGGCGAAGCTTGAGGTTGCCAGCGGCCTTCAAGTGCCCGGTTTCGGGCTTGTTCAGGCGCTTATCGTCGGAAAAGCCAACCTGAATCGCCGAGTATCCATTCTTTTCGGGAGTGCGGATATCGGTCACATAGCAAGGGCCTACCTCGACGGCAGTGACGCCGCGGAGGCGTCCCTTTTCGTCGAACACCTGCGTGGTGCCGAGCTTCCGACCAAGAATTCCTTCAATCGTCATGGCAGCCTACAGCTTGATCTCGATGTCCACGCCGCTGGGCAATTGAAGCCGCATCAGCGTGTCCACCGTTTTGGAAGTCGGCTCCATAATGTCGATGAGCCGCTTGTGAGTCCGAATTTCGAATTGCTCGCGAGCATCCTTGTGGATGTGCGGGCCCTTCAGAACGGTCCACTTGTCGATCGAAGTCGGGAGGGGCACCGGGCCGGCCACTGCTGCCCCGGTACGTTCAGCCGCTTCGACAATTTGTCGCGCGGACTGATCCAGGAGGCGGTGGTCATACGCCTTGAGTTTGATACGGATTTGTTGACGTGCCATGGTGCCGATTCCCTCGTTCGCGAAGTCGCCTAGGCGAGAATTTTGGTGACGACGCCAGCGCCGACAGTGCGGCCGCCTTCGCGGATAGCGAAGCGGAGGCCGTCTTCGATGGCGACGGGCTGAATCAGCTCGATCGTCATCAGGATGTTGTCCCCGGGCATGACCA